>CAMCTH010000641.1 GCA_945877965.1 Planctomicrobium piriforme
ACCGGATCGCGCGGTTGGCGATCCCGCCGCCGGTTCTCGTGTGCGGAATGCCGGCCTAGGAACAGGATGACGACGAAAACAGGTTCGACCCAGGGGGAAGGTCTGCGCGGTGCCCGTGTCGAAGGCTGAAAAACAGGCGTTTCGATCTCAAGTCCAGTCGTCGAAACGAGGGACTCGGAATCAGGACGGAAAAAACGATGGAAATTCATTCCGCGCCAGACGCGGGGGGGCGCGTTGTTAAAATGGCGACCGTTACGAGCTGGGATCGGTTCCAGGCTCAAGCCAAATGGGAAATGTCGGATCAAAGAATCACCGCCGACCGCCGAGGACGCTTGGCTGAACTTCACGTGTTTCGTCGATAGTCCGCTCGGCGAAGTTCGCAGCGCGGCGTTCACGACCTTGACTCATGCGGGAATCGTGCCGCCGGAGATGTTTCCGGCCGCGGCTCGCGGCGTGCGAGCAAATGATCCGCTCGTTCGTGCGGCGGCGTATGGGTATTTGGCGACCTGGCTCGATATTAATCGTGCCACGTTGTCGCGAGCGTCGATCGACGAAATGTGGACCTGCCTCGATGCCGACTTGCGACGCAATCACGAGCAGATTCCGCGGCATAATTTGTTCCTCTGCGCCGGCTCGCTCGGCTACGCGGCGCGCGGCGCCGTCCCCTATATCTGCTGGAAGCAATGCAGAAGCACGACGTGAACTCTTACGACTTTCCGACTGAGACGGCCGCGCAGAGCTTGGCTCGCATCGACGACAGTCCGCAGATGATCCGTTGCGTGATCGACGGCATGCTGAAGCACGGTGATTCGTTTCGCAAGGCCGCGGCCTTGTACTTTGCCGGGTTGCCGAAGCAGCGACGGAATGACAGCTCTGCGATCGGTCTCGGCCTGACGATGTTGCTGCAACATGAGGAGGCCGAGCAGCGGATGTCGGCGATCGAGTTGATCCTGGAGAGCGATCTCCCCGAGTTGCATTCGGCGGCGATCGCCGAAGGGATGCGGCTGCTGAAACATCAGAAGCAGGTCGACGAATATGCCGGCCAAGTCACGCGGGCCGTCATGCTGCACGGACTGAAGCACGAATCCGGTCGCGACGCCGTCCACCGGTTGCTTCGCCATCCGAACGTTCAGGTGCGGATGTATACGTTGGAGAATTTCATGTACGTGTACGACGAAGCCATTTACTTGCGCTATCCGGCCGACGTCATCGCCGTGGCTCGCTACGAGCGCGAACCGGAACTGCGCTCGTTCGCGCAAGATATCTTGAAGGAATGGGAAGCGACGTACACGGCGGATTTCGCGCCGTAACGAGAGCGATTTCTCTCGAGCTGCTCGCGATCAGCCGTCGTTCAGAGCGAGCCGTCGTTGTCGTCGGGCGACGTCTTGGCACGCATGCAATCGCTCCGACACGAGGGCCACGAGCGCGGGGTCTTCGAGTCGGTTCGCCGTCTCCGGCGAGATCGGCTCGCCGACGCAGAGGTGGATCACCGCTCGCCGCGGCCACTTCGCGCTTCGCGGAAAGGCTTCATAAGCGCCGTCGATCGCGATCGGCACGAGCGGCACGTTCGATCGTTGAGCCAGTGCGCTGAAGCCCGCCTTGAGCGGCAGCATTTCGCCGTCGGCGCTGCGGGTCCCTTCAGGAAAGATCAGCACGATCTCGCCGCGCTTGAGGCGACGTAGTGTTTCTTTTAGGCCGGCGATTCCCATTCCGTCGCGGTCGAGCGGGATCGTATCGAGCGAATGCAAGAACGCGCCGAACAACGAGTTCTTGAAGAGCGACTGCCGCGCCAGGAAGTTGATGCGCTGCGGAATAACCATGCCGACCAACGGCGGGTCCAAAAAGCTCTGATGGTTCGAGAGCAGCAGATAACCGCCCGACTTCGGCAGGCGCTCGCGACCGTGGCAGCGCACGCGGAACGCAAAGATCGCGAGGGTCCATAGGACGACGCGAATGAATGCGTACCACCAGCGTGAGAGGAGCGAACGTTTCATACGAAGGGGGACGGCGGAGGGCGGAAGGGGGAAACGATCGACTCGGCATCCTGGCCGCACTCTGCTCGCACCGCGGCAGAAAATCAATCCTCGCAGTTCGGAACTTTGTGCATCCGGCGGCGGACCAAATTCTCCAGGCGGTCGACGACCTGCTCAGGGCTCAAACCGTCGGTGAGGACTTCGATCGCGTCCGGAGCGGCGATCAGCGGACCGACCGAGCGGCTTCGGTCGCTGTCGTCGCGCGAGTTTTGCTTCGCCAAGACGTCTTCGAACGTCACCTTTTCGCCCCGCGATTGCAGATCGAGCAAGCGCCGTCGGGCACGTTCTTCAGGGCCGGCGGTGAGAAAGATTTTGCACTCGGCATGCGGAAACGCGACGGTCCCCTGATCTCGCCCCTCGGTGACGACGTCCTTGTTCGCTGCGGCGGCCCGTTGCAACTCGACGAGCTTGGCCCGCACGCCGGGGTTGCCGGCCGCGTGCCGCACCAAATTGCTGATCTCGTAAGTCCGCACGGCGTCGGTCACGTCGTCGCCGTCAAGCAGCACCCGCTCGGCATCGAACGCGATCTCGACATGCCCCGCTAACTCGACGAGTGCGGCCGTATCTTCCAACGGCAGTCCGCGCCGCAGCGCCGCCAGCGTGACGGCCCGATACATCGCCCCGGTGTCGAGAAACGTGAAGTGCAGACGACGCGCCAGCGCGCGAGCGACGCTGCTCTTTCCGGCTCCGGCGGGTCCATCGATGGTGATGATCATAGGGAAAAGTCAGAAGTCGGAATTCAAAAGTCAGAAGTAGAAATAGGATGCCTGATCACCAAGTAGGTCGACGCCGAGTCGTCTTCGGCTTCTGATTTCTGACTTCTGATTTCCTACTTTCTCAATATTTCGCCTCAAGTTCAATCCATTCAAATGCTGCGAGGTCGAAGTCGATGCGGTCGTCGCCGGCCGGAATGTCGACGAGCGTCTGGCCGCGGAGATCGACTTGTCGGACCGACTGCATCTTGCGCGGCGCGTGCAGTTCGACGCGGCCCGCTCGTCCTTCGGTCTCCATCAGCCGCACACGAAAGCCTGCGACGCGATCGGGGTTTGTTTCGTCGTAGATGCTTTCCCAATGTGTGGCGATCACGTTCTTGGCATCGAGATGAAACAATCGCCCGACCTCGCCCGACGCGGGGCGTGCCGCGCCGGCGATCGACGTCGTCGGCGCGATGTATGCGAGTGCGTCTTGTGCGGGATGCGTCGAGTCGAGGACGACGCCGAAGCGGAATGACCGCCGCGTCTCGCCTTTACCGACGAGCAGCAGGTCGAGCATCCGCGTGCCGGTTTGCACCGAGAACGGCAGGCCGTCGGTGACGAGTAACGTCCGGGCCTCGTGCGCCGTCAGCTCTAAATACTGCGGCGACTCGGGGCGCTTCGACGTCGTCGTTTGGTGTGTGTGATAAACGCCGCGGGCGATTTCCGTCGCGGAGTCGGCCCAAGCCA
>CAMCTH010000642.1 GCA_945877965.1 Planctomicrobium piriforme
CCGCCGAGCGAGTGACCGCTCAGGAAGACGCGATCCGTATCGACCGAGAAGCGGCGATAGACGTCGCGCAGCACGTTCAGCACGGCGAAATGTTCGTAGGGCGAATACTCGGCTCCCTGCTGCTGCTCTTTGGTCCAGGCCGGCGCGACGACGATGTAACCTTGCCGACCTGCGTGACCGTAGCGATAGCCGTCGGGCCCGACGCCACCGCACCACCATTCCAACTGCAACGCCGGGTTCGAGCCTGCGCCGTGCAGCGACATGACCATCGGATACCGGCGATGCGGATCGTACTCCGGCGGCAGCTGCACAAAATACTCGACCGGCGGTTCGCCGTTCACGACGTCGACGACCAGCCGATATTGCCCCTGGATAAAATCCGGAGGCGCATTCGGATCGCGCGGCGGCGGAGGCTGCGTCCCCTCGGCCGGCGCAGCGGGGGGCGGCGGCGGAGTCGGCGCAGGCGTGTCGATCGGCGGCTTCATCATCGCCAGCAGCCGCGCGGTCAACTCCGGTGTGAAACCTTCTTGCTTGCGGAGTTGCTCGACGAGCGGCGTCCGCTCGGCCTGCACCGGTTCGGCCAGATACTGCCGCATCAAATTGCGAGCATCGTACAGCGACACGGCCGTCGGCAGATTGCGAATCGCGTAGTCCGAACCGACCAGCCAACCGCTGAAGGCCAACGCCAAGCGATCTTCGGCCGGCAGCGACGGCTCATCGGCAAACTGCAAGAACGACGCCATCCGGTCGAGCGTGTTGAGGCTCAACTCCTTGCGAATCTCTTCGACCAGCGGGGCCGACCGGAGCTTGAGCTGCGTCTCTTTGGCTTCGGCCAGCAGGGCGTCAATCTTGTCGATCGCCTTCTTGCCGCGCTGTTCGAGCTGATCGTAATCCGTCTCCATCTCGCGGACGCGCTGCAAAATCACCCCCGCCACGTTCTGCGCCGGAAAGTTTTTCAACAGCGAGCGACACAGACCGTGCTGTCCCGACTCGCGGCGCTTTTCGATCTCTTCCAAAATTCGTCGGGCATGCAACTGCTGCAGGCGGACGATCGTCGGCTGAAATTGCGGCTGCTGGTTCGGGAAGTCGGCGACGATCGCCTGCAGCTCTTCTTCGGCGTCTTTGAACCGCTCGCTCTGCAAGTAAAGCCGAACGATCTTGAGCCGCTGATCGAGATTCGTCGGCTCGACCTGCTTCGCCAAGATCTTGCTCAGCATGTCGCGGGGGATGCTGTTCGTGGCGACCCGCATGTCCCAGGTGAAGCGGATCTTCATCGTGTCGACGCACTCGATCTTCGTCCACTCGGGCGTGATCTCGGTGATCCCTTGCAGCACCTCTTCGATGCCGCGCTGCGTCCGCATTGCCAAGATCCGCCGGCCGTACTCGTCGAACGGCGTGACGCGAACGATCGGGCCGACCGTCGCGACTTGCGCACCGGTCTCGCAAACTTGTTGGGGAATGACGAACGTCTCGACCGGTTCGCCGGCGTCGAGTTCGTTCGTCTCGCGAACCTGACGGAACGGCATGAAGATCTGCCGCAGGCCGTCGTCGAGCAACACGATCGAGCGGCCGTCAACCGGCGCTTGCGGGTTCTGCACCGTCGTCGCGATCAGGGCGACCTTGCCGCTGAACGTGCGACCGTCGTTGAGCGTGATCCGCGAGCCGAACGCCGCCGAGGCCGTGACCAATGCGCCGAGACAAAAGCCGATCCCTCGGGCCGTCCACCGACGTCGCCGAGTCGCACCGTCGAACGATTCCGGCAGGCAGGCAGCGCGACGACGATGCATAGGGCGACCCGCTTCGAGAGACGACGATGAGAAACGACCGGAAGTGAGGGCGTGTCGCCCTTCGCCAATTCTAGCCCGAATCTGCGTAAGTCAATGAAATGCCGAGGCTTGCGCGTTGACAGAATCGTTACGAGCCCTAAAAATAGCCGCTTTGGGTAAACTTTGCGGGGTCTACTGTGTCGCTGAATGCTGGGCTGCCGAAATCGTGCCTCTCGCGACTCTTGGGAGCCGCCCTGCTGCTGCCGACCGTCATCGTCGTCGTCGCTGCGTTCGGTTTCTTACTCAAATCGCTCGGCGACGTAACCGGAGCGGCCGTCGTCCTGCGGGTCGCGCAAGGGACCGTCGTGCTGTGGGTCCTGTCGCTGATCGGCCTGCTGCTGGCCGTTGCCGCGAAGCAAGCGTGCGGCGGATCGGCCTGTTGCGACGAAGACGAAGAAGCCTAGTAGTTGAACCGCACGCCGCGGTTGCGCAGGTCTTGGGCTAACGTTGCTGCGCCGGTGAACAAGGCCGCGTCCCAACCGAATTGCTTCGCCCCTTCGATGTTGGCGCGGATATCGTCGGTGAAAAAGATTTCGTGCGGTTCGACGCCGGCGCGACGCGTCGCCTCGGCATAGATCGCGGCGTCGGGCTTTTGCACCTTCAGCTCGTAGCTCAAGATCACGACGTCGAACGCCTCGGGAATGAGCGAGAAGCGACCGTCGGCGAAGAAGTCGAAATGCATATCGCAGGTGTTCGACAGCAGGCCGAGCTTGTAGCCCGCCGCTTTCAATTGCCCGAGCACCGCCTTCATCGGCACGTTGACGCGAAAGATGTCGCTCGCGGCATGCACCACGGCGGCATCGTCCGTGAGGCAGCCGGTTTGGTCACGGAACGCACGACAAAACTGCGCGGCATCGACGAGCCCGCCGTCGCAACGACGATTCAAGTCGGTCCGAAAGACGAACTCATACACTTGCTCGGGCGACCAACCGCAGAGCGCCCCCAACTGCCGCGCGGCCCGTTGATGATCGAAGTACAACAGGACGTTGCCGAGATCGAAGTAGATGAACTTAGGCTGCGGCATTTATTCACCACGGAGGCACGGAGGACACGGAGAAGATGGAAGAGAAGATTTCAAATACCGAGAAGATTCATCGACACTTCCAGTTCAAATTCTTTTTTCTCAACCCTCATTCTTCTCGTCCGTCTCCGTGAACTCCGTGCCTCCGTGGTGAAATAAATCCGAATTACTTCAACTCGCGGATGACAATCTCTTTGTACCAAGCTTCGCTCGGCGGGCCGCCGTGGATTTGTAGGGCGATGATGCCGCGGCGTTCGATTCCCTCGTCCGTCTCGGTGTAGTCGATCGTTGGCAGGCCGTTGATCCAGAGCTGGATGCGCGCCCCTTCGGCGCGGATGACGTACTCGTTCCAATCGTTCGGCTTCAGCACCTTCGCAACCGCATCGAGATCGGCTTGCGCCAGGATCTTTTTGCGGCGCGATTCGTCATAGAGCGAGCCCCAGTACTTGCCGCCGAGGTCGGCCTGATAGCCGCTCACTTCGTGATGATTCGGAATCCGCTTCGTCCGAAACTGAATGCCGGCGTTGACTCCCTCGCCCAGCACCTTGAACTTGGCGCGGAGTTCGAAGTCGCCGTACTCGCGCACGGTGCAGAGGAATTCGTTATGCGGAATTTTTTCCTTGA
>CAMCTH010000643.1 GCA_945877965.1 Planctomicrobium piriforme
GTGCTCAGCGACGTCGCGGCCGGCATGCCAATCAACGACTCTTTGGAACTTCGAACCGGTTCGCTCTCCGGATTCGAGAAATCGTTCGACGAATTCGCTCGCCGTCGCGCCACAGAGTACGGTCCCGACGTCGATTGGCAAGACGATGACCTTCCCGCAATCCCACCGGGACCCGCCGATGCGATCGCCGGCTGGCTGCAAGAACGGCCGCAACATTATCGCGGCCGACTGTTGCACGCGCAAGCGTTGCTGAAGGAAGAACGTTTCCGCGAAGCGCGACGCGTGCTCGAATCGCTCGTCGCCGACGTGCCGGAATGGGCGGGAGACGATAGTCCTTATTTCCTGTTGGCCAAAGTCGTGCGCGAACTCGACGACGGAGCGGCGGAGCGGAAGACGCTCGAAGCCTCGGCCTCGCGCTCCGACGACGCCTTGGAAACCTATCGTCGCCTCATCGAGTTGGCGATCGAAGATCAAGACGTTGCGGCGTTACAGAAGAACGTCGAACGATTCCTCGCCGTCGATCCGCTGAGCGAGCTTCCGTATCGTCGATTGGCGGAGCAGAGCATCAAGAATACGGCGACGGCAGAGTCCGCAACGCCGGCCGCCGTGGCCGCCGCCCAGTCGCTGCTCGCCCTCGAACCCGCCGATCGCGCGGGGACGCATCTGCTGTTGGCTAAGTTGCTGCACGCCGCGAACGATCCCGAAGCCAAGCGACACGCCTTGCTCGCGTTGGAAGAGACGCCCCGCTACCGTGAAGCTCAACGCCTGCTGCTGCAAATCATCGACGCAAAAAAACCGTCCCCACAAAGGCCGACAAAAGTCGAACCATGACCCAAGAAAGCTTGAACGAACAAAACCTCGCCCCGCCAGAGAAAGGACCGATTGCGGGGCCGCCCCGCAATCGGCACCGCCTCATCGTCGCGATACTGCTAGGCGTCTCGGTGCTTCTCATCACCGGCGACGCCGAGGCTCAGCGCGGCCGCAGTCGTACCATGATGCCGATCGACCGCAACGGCGTGCCGACCTGGGAAGTCGATCCCGAGATGCCCGACGAGCTCTTCACGTTCGTCCGTCTGCGCTACAACTCGTTTTATCGCGGCGCTGCCTGGGCCACCGACTTCCCCGACGCCGAATTGAATCTTTCCTACCGCCTACAGCAGCTCACCTCGATGCGGGCTCATCCCGAAGGGAAGATCATCGACATCGACGATCCGGCTCTGTTCGATCATCCGTTCATCTATTGCATCGAGCCGGGCGATATGGCCCTCTCGCCGACCGAAGCGGGCACGCTGCGGCGATACCTGCTGAGCGGCGGCTTCATGATGGTCGACGACTTTTGGGGAGAAGACGAATGGGCCAACTTTCACAATGCCTTCAAGGAAATCTTTCCCGATCGTGAACTGCAAGAGCTGCCGCTTGAGCATCCGATTTTTCATTGCGTCTACGACCTGACCGAAAAGCCGCAAGTACCGTCGATCAACAACGCCATGGCCGGGCGAAGCAGCGGCATCACCTACGAACGGAGCGATGCCCGCGAGCCGCACTACAAAGCCTGCTTCGACGACAAAGGGAGGATCATGATGATCGTCTGTCACAACACCGACCTAGGCGACGGCTGGGAACGCGAAGGGGAAGACCCTTGGTATTTCCGCGAATTCTCCGAGAAGAAATCGTACCCGCTCGGGATCAACATCCTGTTCTATCAGTTCACGCACTAACGACCGTAACTCCCACTGTGACGAGACGGCAGAACCATGAATCTGAGCTACGACGAAGAGCGAGCCGCGGTCGAACAGTTACGCAGCGGTAAGACCAAGATCGATGCCGAGCTTTCTAAGGTGATCGTCGGCCAGCGTGAGGCGGTTGAGCAACTGCTGATCGCGCTGTTCGCCGGCGGGCACTGTTTGCTGACCGGTGCCCCCGGTCTTGCGAAGACGCTGCTCGTCAAATCGATCGCACAGGTGTTCCACCTCAAGTTCTCGCGGATTCAGTTCACGCCCGATTTGATGCCTGCCGACATTACGGGCACCGAAATCCTGCAAGAGACGTCCGACGGTCGTCGCGCGTTGGCCTTCGTGCGCGGGCCGGTCTTTGCCAACGTCGTGCTGGCCGACGAAATCAACCGCACCCCGCCGAAGACGCAGGCCGCGCTCCTCGAAGCGATGCAAGAACATCAGGTCACGGCGGCCGGCACTTGTTATCCGCTCGAAGAGCCGTTCTTCGTATTGGCGACGCAAAACCCAATTGAAATGGAAGGGACCTACGCACTTCCGGAAGCGCAGCTCGATCGCTTCATGTTCAACACGGTGATCGACTACTTGCCCGAGGACGACGAGGTTTCGGTCGTGCAACGAACGACGGCCGGCAAGCCCGAGCCGATTCAACCGCTGTTCACCGGCGAAGACGTGCTCCGGTTCCACGAGGTCGTCCGCCGCGTGCCGGTCGCCGAAGAAGTGGTTCGCTACGCCGTGCGGCTCGCGTCGGTCACACGTCCTTCACAGCCGAATTCGCCGGAGTTCGTCCGGAGTTGGGTGAGCTGGGGAGCCGGAACGCGCGCAGCCCAGTTCCTCATCCTCGGCGCCAAGGTCCGCGCTCTGCTCGCCGGTCGGGTGCATGTGACGGCCGACGACATTCGCCAACTCGCTTTGCCGGTGCTCCGTCATCGCGTCCTCGTCAACTATCGCGCCGAGGCGGAAGGCGTCTCGGTCGATCACGTGATCGATCGCATCTTGGAACACGTCCCCAAGCCGGTGGCCGAGCAATGAGCCAACCGGCAACGCCGCAACCCGAAGCTGCTCGCCGCGGATCGTCCCATTGGGTCGATCCCGCGGCGCTGATGCGCATCAAGAACCTAGAACTTCGGGCTCGCGCCGTCGTCGAAGGATTTTTCTCCGGCTTGCATCGCAGTCCGTATCACGGCTTCTCCGTCGAGTTCACCGAGTATCGGCAATATTCCCCAGGCGACGATCCGCGGTACTTGGATTGGAAGCTGTTTGCCCGCAGCGATCGGTATTACATCAAACGGTTCGAGGACGAAACCAATCTCCGCTGCCATCTGATCGTCGACCTGAGCCGCTCGATGGAGTACGGCTCGCTCGGCTTCACGAAGGCCGAGTACGCGCGAACGTTGGCGGCGACGCTGGCCTACTTTTTGAACACGCAACGCGATGCGGCGGGGTTGACGACGTTTCACGATGCGGTACTCGACTATCTGCCTGCCCGCTATCGTCCCGGTCATTTGCGACGGTTGATGCTGCTACTCGACCGGGCCGCGGCCGGAACATCGACGAATCTCGTCCGCCCGCTCGAACGGGCTGCCGAGTTGCTCCGCAAACGGGGCGTCGTCGTGCTCGTTTCGGACCTGCTGACGCCGCTCGACGGGTTGAGTTCGCAACTCGCGGCGTTAACTTCGCGAGGCCACGAAGTCCTCATCTTACAAGTGCTCGATCCGGCCGAGACGAAG
>CAMCTH010000644.1 GCA_945877965.1 Planctomicrobium piriforme
GAAGCACGCGCGGCGTCGGGCCTGAGAGGTCGACGACGGTCGATTCCAAACCGTCCCGCGTCGGGCCGCCGTCGAGAACCATTTCGACCCGACCGTTGAGACCATGCACGACGTGCTCGGCCAACGTCGCCGAGACGCGGAGCGACGGATTCGCGCTCGGTGCGGCAAGCGGTCGGCCTGTCGCTGCAATCAGTGCGCGAGCGACGGGATGCGCCGGGACGCGGATCGCGACGGTCGGACCGCCGGCCGTCACGACCGATGGAACATGCGCCGCTTTCGGCAGGACCAACGTCAGCGGCCCCGGCCACCAACGGGCGGCACAGCGAGCAGCCGTCTCGGGCCACGCGGTCGTCAGTTCGCGCGCGGCGGCAACGTCGTTCACATGCACGATCACCGGGTTGTTCGCCGGTCGTCCCTTCGCGGCGAAGATGCCGTGCACGGCATCGGCGTTCAGGGCGTCGGCCCCGAGTCCGTAGACGGTCTCGGTCGGAAAGGCAACGAGTCCGCCGCGACGCAACACGGCAGCCGCCTGTTCGATGACCGCAGCTTGCGGTTCGCGAGGATCAATCGTGAGAACGACGGTCGACATGGGAGTGCGCGGAGGCAGCGGCGAGGGCGTAGCTATTTCTTATCCGCCTGTTTATCCGCCGCGACCTTGCGCTGTTCGAAGAGCCAGGCCCAGAGTTCAGGCATGGCATAGGCTGGATTCCAACTGCCGTGTCCGACGCCGGCGAATTCCGTGTACTTCACATTGCCGCCGGCCTGCTTGAGCGCGGCGACGAGTTTGCGCGACGGCTCGACCGAGACGGTCGCATCCTTGTCGCCGTGGAAATTCCAAATCGCGACGGGCAACATCTTCGGCACATCGTCGACCGACCATTCGCCGCAAACCGGCGCGGCGGCGGCGAAGAGATCGGGATAGCGGGCCGCCGCGGCCCAACTGCCGATGCCCCCCATCGATTGACCCGTCACATAGACGCGGGCCGGGTCGATCGGTTCCGATTTGAGCAAGGCGCGAATCGCCTCGACGGCGCGCGGCAAACCTTCCGCGTCGCCCGGCTCGCCGCGTCCCTGGGTTACGGCCCACCAGGTTCGACCCGAGTCGGGGACGAAGACGTAGCAAGGGTATTTGTCGCGCAACTTCGGCCCGACGAGCACGTCGGCCGCCGTCGAATTGCCGCCGCGGCCGTGCAGGCAGACGACCAGGGGAAACTTTTCACCGGCTCGATCCGCCGGGGTCTTGGCGTGCTTCGGCGTCAGCCAGCCGTAGCGCAGCGACGTCCCGTCGGCCGCCTCGAACGTGCGAACCTCGTACTCCGGCCCGACGCCGCCGGGACGCCGTTCCGCGGGGTCGGCGGCCTGCGACATAGTGGCGAACAGGCCCAAGAGACCGGTCAGCAGCGTGCGTAGCGTCGCCATGGGCATCTCCGCGCGGTGTCTTTCAGAAATGTCTCAAAAACAGGCGATTCGGCACGATTCCGCGAGGTTGCAGAAGCCGTCGCAATCAGAAGTAGTACGAGAGACAGGACTTGAACCTGCACGGGTTACCCCACTGGATCCTAAGTCCAGCGCGTCTGCCAATTCCGCCACTCTCGCAAACCTGTGGGGATTCTATTCTAGCACGATATCCCTGCAACCGCCTCTACGCTACAATCCTGCCTTTCCCAGGCTGCAGGATGCGGCCGGACGCACCCCGCTAATGCCTGTCTCCATGAACGACGCGACTGCGACGACGCCGTCCCCTACGACCGCTCTGCGGATTCGGAACTGGCTGGTCGAGCATCGCGTCGTCATTTCGACGATCTTTTTCATCGCGCTGATCGCGGAAGACGTGCTGCGCGGCCGACTCCCGCATTCGTGGCGCGACGGAAATCCGGTCGGTTTGACCGGTTTAGGGCTCGTTTTGGCGGGGTTGCTCGTCCGTTCGTGGGCCGCCGGCGTCTTGAAAAAAGGACGCGTGTTGGCCGAGACCGGACCGTATTCGCTCTGCCGTCATCCGCTCTATCTCGGCTCGGCCCTGATGATGTTCGGCTTCTGCATCTTGATCGGCGAAGGGTACAACTGGCTGTTTATTTGCGGGCCCGTCGCGGCGTTGTATTGGATGACCATCGCGAAAGAAGAGACGCGGATCTCGGCCCAGTATCCCGACCGCTGGCCGGAGTACTCGGCCGTCACGCCGCGGGTCATCCCCTGGCGTCCGGACCTCTATAAGCATGCGCCATGGACGCCCGAAATCTGGCTGCGAAACCGCGAGTATCAGGCCCTGGCCGGCGGTCTGCTCGGCTTGGCCGTCGTCGAGATGTTCCACCTGCGCTAGGCTGAAACGGCCTTTTTCTACTGATTCCTGCCGGAAACCGGGGCTCGATCCGGTTTGCGACGGCGGTTGATTAGATACAATGGCAGCCTAGCCTCACCGGCCCATGCGCTCGTTTTGCATCGGGCGTGCCCCCCTCGCTTTGCTGCTTCCTCACCTCGTCCCCGAGTCTTGATATGCGACTTCGCTTCGTGCCGTCGGCCTTGCTGCTCGCCGCGCTCTGCGCGAACTTCTCGTCGGCGGCCGTGCCGCTCGCGCCGCCGCTTAGCGTCGACCAACTCGACATGGAAGCGACCGTCGCGATCTCGAACGGTGCGGCCGCGCCGACCGACCTGCCGACGCTGATCTCGGTGCTGAGCCTGAACGACCAAGCGAGTGACAAGCGTTGGGAAGGGGGCGCGGCTCTGCCGGGCAAGCCGCTCGGCACGGTGCAGTATCGGTTCGCGTTCAAGACGCCGGTGACCGTCGGTTCGTTGCTAGTGTTCGGCGGTCCGCGCGCGGCGGCCTTACTGAAGCCCGACGCTCCGTACCCCGGCGACCCGACGAACCCCGACCATTGGATGCCGCTCGCTTTTCCGCGTCGCCAAACGTCGGGCCGAACCGTCACGCTCGAACAACCGGTCGCCACGCGGGCCGTGCTGTTGACCGACGAAAAGAGCCGCGGACGTTCATATCTCGAAGGGCTCCGCATCTGGACCGACCGACTGCATAACGTGACGCCGCAAGGAATCGCCTACGCGGAGCGCGAATACTACAAGCCGTCGGCGAACTTCTCCTCGCCGTTCACTTATCATGCTGCGCTCGTCACCAAGGGTGATTCACGCGGCTGGGTGAGCGCCGGGAAAGACACCGAAGGGCTCGTGACCGTGCCCGCCATTTCCGACGTCGCTCCGACGTGGTTCATGCTCACCTGGGACGAGCCGCAAACGTTGCGCGGACTCTGGCTCGACGGCAACTTGCAGACGTATGAAATCGATCACTTCATCGGGGCCGACTCCGTCAATCCCCGGGCAGGCATCGACGCCGAGTGGCAAAAGCTCTCGACCTTCGAACGCCTCGACAAGCGCGGCACCTGGATCGAATTCGCGCCGACGAAGACGCGCGGCATCCGCCTGCGTATCACCAAAGTCGCCGACGGCGCGATCGCG
>CAMCTH010000645.1 GCA_945877965.1 Planctomicrobium piriforme
CGCGATGCTCGTACTTTCACGCAAAGAGAACGAACGGATTCGGCTCGGTGATCAGATCATCGTCACGGTGGTGCGCGTAGCAGGCGACAAGGTCCGCCTCGGCATCCAAGCCCCGCCGCACATTCTGGTTCTTCGCGACGAGTTGGAGACGTTTGTTCCGGGCTCGGCGGTTTCGGGTGGCTCGGCCGGCGGCCCGCAAGCTTCGGCCCCGCTGGTCACGGCCGAGATCACCCTCTCGTTGCCGCAAGCCGCCGTCGCTTAGTCGAGTCGCGACTCGCTCGCAGGAGACGAGTCATCACCCCCGCAAGAGTTGCAAACCAATCGGATCAACAGCTAGCGCCTGCCGACGAACCCCGTCGGCAGGCGTTTTTCATTGCGCTCAATATAAAATTATTGATT
The DNA here is from genome assembly GCA_945877965.1 of Planctomicrobium piriforme. Taxonomy (GTDB): domain Bacteria; phylum Planctomycetota; class Planctomycetia; order Pirellulales; family PNKZ01; genus CAMCTH01. The sequence goes on from CAMCTH010000645.1 coordinate 400, forward strand.
ATCGCAAGGCTTTGACTCTAATGCAGTTAGCTCACCGCCGGCACTGCCTGCCCAAGGTTGAGCGTAACCCTGCCTTGCCGCGAGACAATAACCATCGTCTGCCTCTGTACCGCCGCTCGTTCTCGATCGTCGTCGCAGTAGGAAGTCTGCCTAGGCTGTCGGGCCGCGATGAGGCTCGGTCCTGCCAACTTATCCCGCCTTGTTGATTGTTAAGGAGTATGGTCATGAGTCGTGCGAACCGTCGTGAGTTTCTAACGGTCGGTGCCGTCGCCGGCGTCGGTCTGACCCTGGCCGATGTGCTGCGAATGGAATCGGCCCGCGCCGAACAAAAGAGCTACGACTTCATCGAGGCGAAAGCCAAGAGCGTCATTCATATCTACCTGCCGGGCGGTGCCGCTCAGCAAGAACTCTGGGACCCGAAGCCGTTCGCCCCTATCGAATATCGCGGCGACCTGAAGCCGATCAAGACCAAGATCGCCGGTGCCGAGTTCTCGGAATACCTGACCAAGACGGCCGCCGTCGCCGACAAGCTGTGCGTCATCCGCTCGATGACCCACGGTGAAGCGGCCCACGAACGCGGCACGCACAACATGTTCACGGGCTATCGCCCGAGCCCGGCTCTGAAGTACCCGAGCATGGGCAGCGTCGTCAGCCACGAGTACGGCCCGCGCAACAACCTGCCGCCGTACGTCTGCGTGCCGAACCAACCGAACGAATTCGCCGGCACGGGCTACCTGAGCTCGTCGTTCGCGCCGTTCACGCTCGGCTCCGATCCTTCGCGTCCGGACTTCCAAGTCCGCGACTTGACGATGGCCAAGGGTGTGGATGATTCGCGGTTTGCTCAACGCCGCTCGGCGCTCGACGCCGTCAACGGTTACTTCCGCTCGAAGGAGCGTTCCGACGCGATCGACGCGATGGACACGTTCTACGAACGGGCCTACAACCTGATTAGCTCGAAGGAAGCCCGCGAAGCGTTCAATCTGAACGCCGAGTCGGAGAAGGTCCGCAGCGAATACGGCATGAACGAAGCCGGTCAGCGGATGCTGATGGCCAAGCGATTGGTCGGTGCGGGCGTTCGCTTCGTCAGCCTCACCTACGGCGGCTGGGACATGCACACCGGCATCTCGCGCAGCATTCAGCGCCAAGTGCCGACGTTCGATCAAGCTTATGCGGCCCTGATCACGGATCTGGATCGCAACGGCCTGCTCGACAGCACGCTCGTCATGGTGAGCAGCGAATTCGGCCGCACGCCGAAGATCAACGCCCAAGCGGGCCGCGACCACTGGCCGAAGGTGTTCAGCGTGGCTCTCGCCGGCGGCGGCATCAAGAAGGGCATCATCTACGGCAGCTCGAACGCAATCGCCAGCGAGCCGGACGAAGATGCCGTCGGTCCGCAAGACTTGGCCACGACCGTCTATCACCAGATGGGCATTGTCGCCGACAAGGAACTGATGGCTCCGGGCAACCGTCCGATCGAAATCGTCGACGGCGGCCGGGTCCTCAAGGACATCATCGCCTAAGGTTCCCGTCCCGAAGTGAATTCCATTCGTCGCATGATTACCACAGGCTTCGCACCTCCTTCCTTATTTCGGGTGCCGCTTGTAGACGAAACCGGCGACGGATGATTAGCATGATCTTACGGACGATCCACCCGGCGCAACTGAGCGCCGGGTGGGTCGCTCTCTAAACGGATCGCTCGTGGTTTGAAAGAGGCCGATTGGAAGTGGCCGTTTCGAATCGATGCTTTCCGGTTCGCCCGCAAGTTTGAAACATCCGGACCCCGCCTGCCGGATCTAATTCTTCCCGCTCACGTTTCGAGGTCAGTTATGTCGTCGCCTCGTTCGCTTCTTGGTCGTCGCTGCGCCGCGTGGATTTTGTTCGGTGCGGCCGCACTCCTCACGATCGATTCCGTTCATGCCGCTAGCCCGAGCTTTAGCTCGATCACGCCGCCGGGCGGCCGACGCGGCACCGACGTCGAGGTCCGCATCGGCGGCACCAATCTCGGCGACGATCCGCAATTGGTGCTCTATCAGCCGGGCATCACCGTCAAGAAGATCGAGCCGCTGAAAGACAAAGCGGGCAACATCAACCCGGGCGTCGTCTTGGCGACCCTCGCGGTCGCTCCGGACTGCCGCATGGGCGCTCATGCGATGCGGATGCGAACGTCGAGCGGACTGTCGAGTTCGCTGGTGTTGTTCAGCGTCGGCGCGATGGAAGAAACGGCCGAACTCGAACCGAACAACGAGATTGAAAAAGCTCAGCCCGTCGCCAAGAACGTTACGATCTCCGGGACGTGCGGGACGGAAGACGTCGAGTACTACGCGATTGAAGCCAAGAAGGGCGAACAGATTTCGGCCGAAGTCGAAGGCCTGCGTCTCGGTCGCGTCGGGTTCGACCCGTTCGTGACGATTCTGGATTCGAACCGCAAAGAACTCGCTCGCTCCGACGACGCCGCGCTCGGTTGGTACGACGCAGTCACGTCGGTGATCGCACCGACCGACGGCACCTACTACGTGATGCTCCGCGAGAGCACGTTCGGCGGCGGCGGCGCTCAGTATCGCATCCACATCGGCAACTACCCGCGTCCGACGGGCGTCATTCCGGCCGGCGGCAAGCCCGGCCAAAAGATGGAAGTTACCTTCCTTGGCGAGACGACCGGCCCGTGGAAGCAAACGATCACCGTGCCGCAGAAGCCGGAGTTCTATTCGACCATGACCGCCGGCGATCAAAAGGGAACGGCTCTGTTCGCCCAGAACGAGCGCGGCATCTCGCCGTCGCCGCTCATCTTCCGCGTCAACGATCTCGACAACGTGCTGGAGACCGAACCCAACGAAGATCCGCAATCGCTCACGCCGGTCGCCGTGCCGGGGGCCTTAAACGGCATCATCGAAAAGCCGGGCGACGTCGATCACTTCGTCTTCTCCGCGAAGAAGGGTCAAGTGTTCGACGTTCGCGTGCACGCTCGCAGCGTCCGCTCGCCGCTCGACTCGGTTCTGACCGTCACGCGCCGGACGAATAACGCAGCGGTCGGCACGAACGACGACTCCGGATCGCCCGACAGC
>CAMCTH010000646.1 GCA_945877965.1 Planctomicrobium piriforme
GAGCCCGGGCTTATCTGCATGCCAACTGCGCGCACTGTCACACGCAGGCCGGCGGCGGTAACGCGCAGATTCAGCTCAGCCATATCTACTCGTTGCTCGAAATGAAACTGTACAACGAGCGCCCGCTGCACAACGCGTTCGGCCTGCCCGACGCGCGGATCGTCGCGCCGGGCGATCCGAAACGCTCGACGCTTTGGCATCGGGTGGCGACGACCGAACGCGGGCGGATGCCGCCGATCGCGGTCTCGATCAACGACCCGCTCGGCGTCGATCTGATCGGCCGCTGGATCGCATCGCTGCCGAAAGAACGCCCGCCGACGAAGGTATCTGCCGATGGCTATCTCTCGCCGACGCGGGTTTCGCCCGACGAATAACGGACCGTTCGCTCCCACGCCTCGCCGATTCCTTGCCCAGGATCTTGCTATGCGCACGCTTCGCCTTTTGATTGCCGTGACGATCTGTTGGTTCGCCGCGCCGACGTTCGCCGCTGATTATCCTGCGCCGGAGAAGCTGGCGGCGCAGGCTGCACTCCCCGATCCGTTGACGATGCTCGACGGAACGAAGGTGACGACCGTCGAGGCGTGGCAACAGCAGCGTGCCCCGGAACTGCGGCGACTGTTTCAGCATTACATGTACGGTATGCTGCCGGCCGCGCCGACGAACGTGACGTTCGACGTCACGCGCGAGGAATCGAACTACTTCGGCGGCAAGGCGACGTTGCGGCTGGTGACGGTCTCGCTCGGCGTCGACGGCGCGCCGAAACTGCATCTGCTCGAAGTGACGCCGAATCGGAAGACTTCGCCCGCCCCGGTTTTCGTCGGTCTCAACTTCGCGGGGAATCATACGCTGCTCAACGATCCCAAGATTCCGCTCTCGACCGTGTGGATTCCAAAACGTTATGCCGGGACGGTGAACGACAAGGCGACCGAAGCGAGTCGCGGGATCCTCGTCGACGCCTGGTCGTTAGAGCAGACGATAGATCGCGGCTACGGCGTCGTCACCTGCTACTGCGGCGACGTCGATCCCGACTTTCCGGATTTCAGCGACGGCGTTCACCCGCACTTCAAGAGCAGCGACGATCCGAACGCGAAGTGGGGGACGATCGCCGCGTGGGCGTGGGGCCTGATGCGGCTGGTCGATTACGTCGAGACGCGCGACGTCTACGATCACAAAAAGATCATCGCCTTCGGGCACTCGCGGCTCGGCAAGACGGCGCTCGTCGCCGCAGCCTTCGATCCGCGGATCGACATGGCGATTCCGAATCAGGCCGGCTGCGGCGGGACGGCCCCGAGTCGCGGCACCGTCGGCGAGAGCGTCGAGCGAATCAACACGAGCTTTCCGCATTGGTTCTGCGACAACTTCAAGCAGTTCAACCAGGCGACGGACCGCCTGCCGTTCGATCAGCATTGCCTGGTCGCGTTATGTGCGCCGCGCCCCGTGCTGTTGGCGAACGCCGTCGAGGACCAATGGGCCAACCCCGACGGGCAGTTCGAGATGCTCGTCGCAGCCTCGCCGGTTTATAAGTTGTTTGGCGACTCGGGAACGATCGCGAGCGACAAACCGCCGGTCGGCAAACTGCTGACGCACAAGCTCGGCTACCACATTCGCGCAGGAAAACACTCGACGACGCCCGACGATTGGCGAATGTACTGCGACTTCGCCGACTCGCAGTTTGGCAAGCCGTGACGGACTGCAAACACGCGGGGACGGGCCCCGCGGCTAAAAAAAAGCCCGGGGACCTCACGATCCCCGGGCTTTCTGTTTTGCGTCGTCAGCGATCGTTTTACGGATCAATCGTCTTCAGCATCGTCGCGGCGACGAGTTCGTTGCCGGCTTGGTTGAGATGCACGCGGTCAGGCGTCAGAATCCCCTTCTCGGCGTCGTTCGGATTGTTGGCGGCCAGATGATCGACGAACGCCTTGCGGAGATCGCAGAGTTCGAGGTTCAACTCTTTCGCCAGGCCGCGGCTCAGGTCGGCGTATTGGTCGAGCTTGGCGTCGAGCGAATTCGCGCCGGCCTTCTTCTCGCCGATGACCGTCGGGGTGCACAAGATCACGCGGGCCCCGCCGGCTTGGATCTTGCCGATGACTTCCTTCAGGCCGGCCGTGAACTTGTCGGGCATCGTGCCACGGGCCGGGTCTTTCTCGCCGTGCCACACGTCGTTGATGCCGATGTAGATGAAGACGATCGTCGGCTTCTTGGCGACGACGTCCTCGTCGACCCGCGCTTGCAGGTTGGGGACCTTGTTGCCGCTAATGCCGGCTCCAATGCACTCGATCTTGAGATCGGGATGCTTTTCGTTGAGCTTGGCTTGGATGACGGTGATGTAGCCGTGCGGCGGACGAGCTCCGCCGGCGGTGATCGAGTCGCCGAGAAACACGATCCGATCGCCGGCCTTGAGCGGCATCGGCTCGGCGGCGGAAAGATTCGAAACGGCGAACAACAGCGCGGCGGCAGCGGCAAGACAAACGCGGAACATAGAAAAAACTCCGGGTGCGAGGCAAATCAGGAAGTCGTACAACGTAAACAGTCGACGCAAGCGTCGCAATCGTCGGGCGAAATACCGCTGCGAGCGCGGCTCCATTCGTTGCGGTCTACAGACCGAGCGACTTGAGCATCGTCTCGGCGACGAGCTTATTGCCGTCCGGTTTCAGGTGGACTTTATCGCGAGTGAGAATGCCCGTCTCCTTGTCGTTCGGATTGTTCTCCGCCAAATAGTCGACGAACGCCTTGCGAAGATCGCAGAGTTGCAGGTTCATCTCCTTGGCGACGCCGCGGCTGATGTCGGAGAATTGATCGAGCTTCGCGTCGAGCGGATTGGCGCCGGCCTTCTTCTCGCCGATGACGCTCGGCGTGCAGAGAATCACGCGAGCCCCGGCGGCTTGGAGCTTGCCGATGACTTCTTTGAGGCCTGCCTCGAACGCCTCGGGCGTCGTCCCTTTCTCCGGAATCTTTTGACCGTGCCACACGTCGTTGATGCCGATGTAGACGAACACGATCGTCGGTTTTTTCAACTTGATGACGTCTTTGTCGACCCGTTTTTGCAGGTCCGGCACTTTGTTGCCGCTCTGGCCGGCGCCGAGGCACTCGACTTTCAAATCAGGCAGCTTTTCATTGAGAGCCGCTTGCATGACCTTGACGTAGCCGTGCTCCTCGCGGGCTCCGAGGCCGGTGATCGAGTCGCCGAAGAACACAATCCGATCGCCCGCCTTGAGCGGCGTCGGCTCGGCGGCATGCAGGGTCGAAGCGACGGCCAGGCCGAGCAGGGCCGAGAGGGCAACGGCGAGGCGAGCGAGCTTCTTCACGGTGTTATACGATTCCTAATGAATAGTGGCGCTCGCACCCTGGTAAGGTTCAAGGTAGGGGGCGCGGCAGACGGACTTCATGAGTTCCGGATCGAGAGCCGCTTTTCGCCAGGCGTCGATCGCCGCGTCCATCAAGGCGTCGTAGTCTTCGTACC
>CAMCTH010000647.1 GCA_945877965.1 Planctomicrobium piriforme
GAAGCTCGGTCCCCTCTCGAAATGCGTCATCACGGTTCCTGCGTACTTCAATGAACCGCGCCGCAAGGCGACGCAAGACGCCGGCAAGATGGCCGGCTGGGACGTGATCGACATCATCAACGAACCGACCGCGGCCGCCGTCGCGTACGGCGTGCATCGCGGCTTCTTGTCGCCGGAGTCGACTTCGCCTCCCGAGACGATCTTAGTTTACGATCTCGGCGGCGGCACGTTCGACGTGACGTTGATGCGCGTCGAACAGAATTGCTTCACCACGCTAGCCACTTCCGGCGACGTCGAACTCGGCGGCATCGACTGGGACGATCGGATCGCCGATCTCGTCGCGGAACGGTTCCTCGCCGAACATAACATCGATCCGCGGACCGATCCGTCGGCCAAGCTCCGTCTCCGTCGCGAAGCGGAAGACGCCAAACGCTCGCTCTCGACCAAACACGACACCGTCATCCTGTTCGCCCACGAAGGAAAAAAACTCCGCACGACCGTCACGCGGCAAGAGTTCGAAGATCGCGCGGGCGACTTGACCGATCGCACGATCATGACCGTCCGCAAGTTACTGCGTGAAGCGAAGACCGACTACGCCGGCATCACGCGGTTGCTCGTCGTCGGCGGTTCGAGCCGAATGCCGATGATCCGTTCCGCACTCGAGCAAGAGACCGGCTTTACGATCGACCAACCGTTGTCGGTCGACGAGGCGGTCGCTCACGGCGCGGCGATCTATGCCCGATACTTGCAACAGAAAGAGTCGGGCGGAGCCGCGTTCCGCGTACGTAACGTCAACTCGCACACGCTCGGCGTGCTCGGCATCGAACCTTCGACGATGATGCGCCGCCGCAAGATCATGATCGCCCGCAACACGCCGCTGCCGGTCGAACATACGCAACGCTTTCTCACGGCCGCCGCGGGACAAAAAAGCGTCGTCGTCACGGTGATCGAAGGGGGCGACGATGCGGGGAATCACTCGACGCTCATCGGCCGCTGCGTGCTCGACGGTCTCGCACCGAACTTGCCGCCCCGCTCGCAGGTCGACGTCACGTTCATCTACTCCGATGACGGTCGGCTCGCCGTCCGCGCGTTCATGCCGGCCGTGAATCGCGAGTCGCTGCTGACGATTGAGCGGGCCAAAGGGATGTCCGGCGATCTGATCGACGCCTGGGCTCAAACCTTGGCGACCGGCCTGCCCGACGGCACACCGTTGCCCGAAGGGGATGCGACGTCGGCGGCAGCGCAGCCGGCACCGACGCAATCGGCGGCCCCCGCCGCGAACCCACTCAACGCTCCCGATGCGCGACGCATGCCGAAGCAAGTCGACGAGACGAACGAACCGGCCGGCGCTTCGGATGCAGCGCCGGCCGTGGCGTTGCCGCCGGCTCCCGCGGCTCCGCCGAAGCCGGCCCCAGCGGCTGCGCCTCCCAAACCGACGCCGGAGCTGGCAGCCAAAGCGCCGAGTGCTCCCGCTGCAACGAAGCCTGCTGCTGCGAGTGCGCCCGCGACGCCGCCTTCACCGCCGACGAAAACTCCGCCCGCGGCCGCCCCTGCTCCTAAAAAGGAAGTCGCGCCGCCGGTCATCTTGGCTGCCGAATTGCCGCAGTCGGAAAAAGTCGTGGAGTCGCTGACCGACGCCGACATCGCCGGTTTCATCACGCCGGATGCGAACGAGGCACCACCGCCGGTGGACGAAGTGACGATCGTGGCGGCCGAGCCGCAACTCGAACCGTTGGAAATCGATCAGCCGTTCGGCGACGTCCTCCCCGACGCCACCGCCGATCTCGAAGGTTTTTCGCTCGACCCGAACAAGAAGCGGAAGAAAAAGAAGAAGCCCGCCCCGGGTGCGGCCCCGGCCGCTCCTGCCGCTGAAGCCGCCGCGACTCCGGAAGGCGAGCCCGGCGAGCAACCGAAGAAAAAACCAGCCTGGAAGTTTTGGTGATCGAAGAGTGGCCGGTGGTCAGTTGCCAGTGGCCAGTAGGAAAATGCGGTCGTCAATTCACTGGCCACCGGCCACTAACCACTCTTTCAGGGCCACGCGATCACCGGCAACCCAGTCTCCGCTTCAATCGCCAGCAAGCGATTATACTTCGCCAGTCGTTCGCTCTGCGTGATCGAGCCGACTTTGATCTGATCGGCGTTCCAGCCGACGGCGAGATCGGCGAGCCAGTCGTCTTCCGTCTCACCGCTCCGCGCGCTGACCGTCACGCGCCAACCAGCCGACCGCGCGAGCCGCAACGCCTCGGCCGCTTCGCTGAGCGTGCCGATATGATTCACTTTGAGTAGCAGAGCATTAGCCGCCCCCGCGTCGATCGCCCGGCGAATCCGCGCGGGATTTGTACACAAAAAATCGTCTCCCAGAGTCAACGCCTTCGTGCCGAGCGACGTTTTGAGCGCGGGCCAATTCGACCAATCGTCTTCCGACAGAGCGTCTTCGAGACTCACGATCGGATATTTTTCTAACCAGCCGGAGACGAGCCCGATCATGGCGTGCGAATCGAGCGCTTGCCCGTCGAACGTGTATCGGCCCGATTCAAAAAAATGGCTCGATGCGACGTCCACGGCGATCGCGACGTCGCGTCCCGGCTCGAAGCCGGCCTGCCGCATCGCCGCGACGGCGTCGACCAGCATCGACTCGGTCGACGGGAACGGCGGTGCCAGGCCCCCTTCATCCGCCTTGAGCGCGCGGGCTCCGTACTTTTGTTGCGTCAGCTTCGCCGCCGCCTGATAGACGGCGTACGTCGCCGCGAGTCCTTCGTCGATCGTCTTCGCTGCCGCCGGGACGACGAGGACGTCTTGAATGCATACCTGGCCCCCCGCATGCTTGCCGCCACTGAACAGATTGATCGTCATCCGCGGCAACGTCCGCGGCTCGTCGCCGATGATCGTCGCAAATTGACGATAGAGCGGCACGCGGTTCTCGACGGCCGACGCTCGTGCGAACGCCAGCGAGACGGCCAAGATCGCATTCGCCCCGAGCCGCGACTTGTTCGGTGTGCCGTCGAGCGCGAGCAACGCGGCATCGAGTTGCTGCTGGGTCTCGAACGTGTTGCCCTGCAGAGCGTCGCAGATCGGCCCGTTTACATTCGCGACCGCCTGCCGACAGCCGAGTCCACCATAACGTTTCGAATCGCCGTCGCGCAACTCAATTGCTTCGGCCCGCCCGGTGGAAGCCCCCGACGGCACCGACGCCGCGGCGATCGCCCCGCCGCGCAGTTCGCACGAAGCCCAAACCGTCGGCCGCCCACGGCTATCGAGAATCTCACGGGACCAAACACGTTCGACGACCGCCATACGTTAATCCTTAAACCTGCGTTGTGGTTTGGCTCCCCTCGCCCCTTGCGGGAGAGGGGCCGGGGGTGTGGGGTCACGGCCAGCGCACATCAAACGTCTTTGCCTGTCAGGACTTCGGCCAGGAAGTCGGAGTTCCAGCCGGCGATTTGCATCTTGCCGCGG
>CAMCTH010000648.1 GCA_945877965.1 Planctomicrobium piriforme
GGCAGGATGTGAAGATCACCAGCATCGAATGCCGCCGCGTCGAGAACCTGGCTGATTGGTACACGCCGGTCGCCGCGAAGTTTGAAGAAGGGCTCGTCGCCATCGGCAAGAAGGAAGCGAACGCCGCCGAGGCCGCGCCTGCCGACCCGAACAACCCGGTCGAGCCAAACGACCCCAATGCCGTGGCGGCTGCACAGGCCGCCGACGCCGGTCCGCAGGGAGCCGGCTGGGTGTTCGAACTCCGCGCTCATCACTTCTTCAACCATCGCGAAAACGATCAAGACCTGGGGATGAACTATCTCCGCCGCACGTTGTTGAAGAATTTCTTCGACAAGGAATTTGAAATTCCCGCCGACGAAGCGAAGCAGTGGGGTTTGCGGAAGCACGACGATCCCCGTAACGACCCGGTTAAGGTCACGGCGAGCATGCTCGGCGTGAAGTATCCGGTCCTGCTCGACGTCGGCGCGATCAACTGGAACAACCAGATCGAAGTCGAGGACTTGGAGCAAAAAGTCCCGCCGAACTCGCCGCCGGCCCGCAAAAAAATCACCGTGCCGCGGTACGACGTGATCATTCAATTTGTGTGGCAGGAAGTGTTGCCGAGTCAGCGCAACAAGCCGACGGCGGCCGCTCCGGCGGTTGCCACGGTCGGAGCCCGATAGCAGCGTTCAGTGCGAATCCTTCGAGGTCTCGTCGCCGGACGGGGCTCGTCAGTCAGCGGAAACCGTAGCGTATGGATCAGTTGAAGCCTTATCTCATTGCGATCAAGAAGCATCACTTCTGGATCCTGCTTGCCACGGCGGTCGTCACGGCGCTCGTCGTCTGGTACTCGGCGACCACGGCGCTCGACGAGAAGTTTCTCATCGACAAGCGGAAGAACGATTCGGCCTTCTCGCAGATCATGCCGATCCGCGGCGACGCCAAGACAAACTCGCCGCCGAATGCGAAGTACAAAGAAGCGGTCGACAAAAAGACAGACGAGTTGGCCGTTTCGGTCGTCGATGCTTGGCGGCAACTCTTCGATCGGCAAAAGTCGGTGTTGTACGTCAACGATCGGATTCCCGAGTTGGTGCCTTACCTGACCGACGAGAAGCTATTCCAAAAAGATATTCCACCGAAGATTCGCGACGTTTATCACAACACGGAGATCATCGAGCAGGATTTCCGCGATCTGTTCGATATTTTGAATCTGCGGCGTCCGGCCGGCGTCAATCCGGTCGACGAAGGGGGCCCGGCCGCGAATCCCGTAGCCGGTGCCCAGCCGGAAGGGGTGCTGCTTTGGGCCGCCAAGCCGTCGCCGCGCAACGTGATGCTCCGTTACAAAACGGTTCGCTCGCCGTCGACGGTGCGGATTCGCATGACGCAGGAAGACCTGTGGGTCTTCCGCTCCATGTTCAAAGTGTTGGCCGCGATCAATAAGAAGCCGGTTGAAACTTGGTTGTCGATCATGCAAGGCGGGGCCGACGGCGGCGGAGCCGTCGATCAGGCGAACGTGCCGATTAAGCAGATTAACTTTTGCGACCTCGCGCAGTACGCGATGGCGGCGGCGCTGGAGTCGCCTGGCAAGGTGCAGATCGGCGCGGAAGATATCAACAACCCGGCCAACGCCGCGATGGTCGGCGGCGGCGGAGGCTTCGGCGTCGGCACGACCGGCAGCCCCGAAGAAGATGCCAAGCTGACGCTTGGACGCTACATCGACGGCCGCAACCAACCGGTGTCGGACCCGACCAATCCGCCATTCAGCGAATTCAAGCAGATGTTCGTGCAGATGACCGTGCTGATGGATCAACGCTTGATCCCAGTGCTGATCGCCGAGTGCGCCAACGCCGACCTCACGATCGAAACGCGGCAGGTGCAGGTCGATCTCCGCCAAGCCGACGCCGCTTCGGCCGCTCAACAAGCCAACAAGGTCGAACAGTCGCCGCACGACGTCCTGGTGACGATTCGCGGCGTGGTTTTCGGTTATAGCCCGCCCGACAAGACCCGCATCGGCCAAGGGAGCGACCCCGATCCGAGCAAGCGGAATTACGGCATTCCGACGCAGATGTCGGAATCGCCGCAGTTTTAACGATTCGTTCCTCACCGCTCGATGCAGCTCGAACCGCCGGACCGAAGCAAGGATAATCGCGAACGATGAAAGTCAAAGCCGGATTGAACTCGGCAGCCCTCAAGGAATTTTTCGTCAAACACGGCGAAAAGCTCGGTCTATTCGTCGCCGTGGTGCTGACCGCCTACGTGGTGATGAGCGCCTACGAACTGCAGCCCTACACGAAGACGCCGAAGCAACTGCAAAGCGACGTCGATGCGGCTCGCAACAACCTGAATTCGAGCGATCGCCGGCTGAATCTGGCCGAGGCCGGAATCGTGATGCCTTCGAAAGACGAAGGGTTTCTCGACAAGGTGAAGCGCGAGTTGCTGACGAAGCTGAACCCGGCCGACTTCAACGGCATGGAATGGAATCGGCCGCTGTTCGAAACGAAGCAGCGCCGCGTCGAGCCGGCCTACTTGGCCGTGCGCGATCTGCGGGTCGAGTTCCGCTACGCTTCGATCGACGTCAGAGGGGGCGAAGGGGCCAAGCTCGGCGATGAGTGGATCACCGTGACGGGCTTAGTGCCGTTCGAAGAGCAGACCGCGGCCTACTACACCGCGTTTCGCAATGCGCTCGATCAAACGACCTACGCCACGCCCGATTACGAGCTGTTCGAAATTCGCCGCGCGATTGTGAAGACCCTCGATCCCAACGAGGCAGTCGAATGGGACAAGCTGACGCCGATCGACCTGAAGACGGCATGGAAAGACGTGCAAGCGACGTGGGCCGGCCTGGGCGAGGAAGTGGCCGCCAAAGAAGCGACCGATCCCGAGCTGACGGAGCCGTTGCCGCCGCTGACGAACAAAGACTTCGGCCTGTGGGCAGTCCATCCGAATCTGCAAGCCGCGCCCCAGGATGCGGTAGGCGACACCGAAGGGGCCGGTCTCGGCGGACCCGTGCTCGGCGTGCCGATCGCGCCGCAAGGACTCGCACAAAACCCCAATCCAAATTCGTCCGAGAAACCGCGCCCGAAGAACTTGCTACTGCGGTTCCTCGATTTCGACATCGAGCCGGGTAAGAACTACCGCTACGAAGTGCGGCTGATCATGAAGAACCCGAACTTCCAACTCGATCCGGCCTTCTTGGAGAAGCCCGAGTTGGGCGAAGGACCGACGCGCTTGGCTCCGTGGAGTCAGCCGTCGCCGCCGGTCAACGTGCCGCATTTGGAGTGGTACTTCGCCGGTCCGGCGAAGTCGTCGGGCGGGGATAACGAACCGGAAGTCACGGCGGGCGTGAAGAAATGGAGCCCCGGCGCGGCTTCGGTCGTGATGACGAAGTTCGCCGAGATCATGCGCGGCGCGCCGCTCGAAAGCGCCGGCGCGATTCTGCTCGACTTCGCTTGGGAGAAGACCGAGAATCGGCT
>CAMCTH010000649.1 GCA_945877965.1 Planctomicrobium piriforme
ATTCGGTCGTAGTCAGGTCGGGCATATACGGCTTCGCGGTTTCAGAAGTGTCTCGGCTAAAAGACTACTGTAAACCGCTCGGTTCTGATACTTGAAACGTGGCGTTCTGCACGTAAATCGCGCTCCGACGACTCCCTGTCCATCGCGCGTTTTTCGTACCGTCAAACGCTAGCTCGAGCGTTTCGCATCGCCGTCGAAATGCATCGTCTGATCCAAACCCGGCGGCAGCGTTCCTTCGGCAAGCTCGTCGCCGACGCTCATCGTGGCCGCTACGTTCGCAGGCGAGGTCGTCGCTCGATCGGCTGATCCCAGATTTCGGACCGCCTCGGCAACCGTGTTCGCCGATTGACCACGTTCATGCCTGCTCCACCACGCCTCGGCTTCGTCGAGGGTCCAACGTTGCGCGACTCGGTCGAGCATCGCCGCCAAGTCGCGCGCCGTTTGCGGACGCTTCGCCCGACTCTTCTCCAAGCAAGCCAGGATCGCGTGCTCTAGCTCCGGTGAAATCACTCGGCCCAACCGTTGCGAAGGAGCATCGGGAATCGCCGTGAGATGCTGCTGGCACAACTCGCCGAGCGTCCGCGCGTTGAAGGGAGTCACGCCGGTCAGCAAGAAGTATCCCACGGCGCCGACGGCATACAGATCGCTGCAAGCATCGACCGACTCCGGAGTTTGAATCGCTTCTGGCGACATATACAGCGGCGTCCCCGACATTTCGCTCCCCGGCCCGCGACCGTCCTTGTCGTCTTCCATCGCTTTAACGAGGCCGAAATCGAGTACCTTTACCACGTCCGGTTCGGCACCGCGGCGATTCAGCATGATGTTGGCAGGCTTGATATCGCGATGCACCAAGCCCGACGAGTGCGCTTCGTAGAGCGAAGCACAAACTTGCCGCAAGATGCTCACGACGCGCCCTTCCGACTGCGGGCCGTACTGCTCGACCAGCGTTTGCAAATTGACTCCGTCGAGAAATTCCATCGCGTAATAGAACACCCCTTCCGGCGTTCGGCCGTAGTCGTAGATCGCGATCGTATGCGGGTTGTTGAGCTTGCAGGTAATTTGCACTTCGCGCTCGAACCGCTGGATCGAAGCCTCGTTGACCCGCTCGATATCAAGCATTTTGATTGCCGTCGGGCGGCGCAGCATGGCGTGCTGCCCTTTGTAGACGACGCCCATCGCGCCGGCGCCGATCTTTTCGAGGAGTCGGTACTGTCCGAGTTGCTTTGCTTCGATTGCCGCCTTTTGGGCCTGTCGTTGCAAACGAGCGACGATCAGCGTGAAGACGAAGATGGCCAACGCTCCGATACCGAGCAAGGCGTAGAGCACATAAAACGACCGCCGCAGAATCGTGAGCGGATGATACGCCTCGGCATAGTCGATCTCAGTGATGATCCCTAACTGATACTCGGGGAGCCAAGTCCACGCCCCGATCGACGTCAAACCGCGATAGTCGCGATAGCCTGCGAGGTTCACGCCGGTCGAACCGCTGACCGCCGCCGCGCAGATTTCCGTGAGCGGTAGTTCGCGACGTCGCACGCTCGGCCGATAGCCTTCGAGCGTGTTGCCTCCCGGATCACGGACTTGAACGTTCAAAATCGAAGCCGCTCCGTCGACGTCGGGCAACAACCCCAGCACGACGAGCGACTCATCGAAGCGGCTGTTGGAGACCATCAGGCCGTCTTGGTTCACCGCGTACGTTTCGCCGGTCTCGCCGATTCGTCCCAGTTGCAGGATGTCGGTGAATTCCTTCTCTGGACGAATGCGCAGCGCCAACACCGCGACGACCTGCAAGTTGTCGTCGCGTACAGGCGCGCAGGCGAACATCGTCGGCGTCCCCGTCTGCATTCGTCCCTGTCGGTCTTTCACCGCTACGACGCTCGGGAACGGCGCCGACACCGTCGGCTTCCCTTCCAGCGTACGCGATAGAAAACTCTCGTACTGGGGAACCGTCTGGCCGATCAACTCAGGCGCATAGGCGGCGACGATCCGCATCTGCTTGTCGGCCACGACGTAACCGGTGAAATCGTGGGCCGACATGCTCGGCTCCAATTCCTTGCCGAGTTGCGCGTGCAAGTCCGACAAGTCGGGCGCAACCGCCGCCGGTTGACGTTCCGGTTTAAAAGGCAAATCGGCTGTAGCGGCGACCAGTTCCGTCACCATCTTGCGGACGACCTGGTCGTTGGCCATTGTCAGAGCACTCGACTCTTGAACTTTGAACCACTTTTCGAGCATCGACCGCTCGACGTTCAACAACGTCGACAATTGTGAACGGAGATTACTCTCCATCGTTTTTCGAATCGAGTTGCTGACTCCATATCCGATCACCGCCAGCAGCACGACGGCGACGATCGGCCAGATCCAAAGCTGCCGCTTGAGCAAAAGGCCCGTTCGCGTCACGGTTCGACCCAGCGCCGATTGCCCGAACGTCATGTGAGCCTGAGCGCGGTCGCGCCCGGTGCGCGAACGAGCAAACAGTGACGAGAGCGGATTCCCCATGACATTCCTGGCTCGGCGCGAGCCGGGCTTCTCCGAAACAACGACAAAATGCAAGACCGTTCGATGCTAGCCTCGGCTCCTCGCCGGAAGCAAGCAAGTCCCGCTTTTCTTGCGACATTGCCGCCTGAAAACCACGAATATCGATGATTCGACCGGGCAGCCCCGCTCACTCGGAGACCAAGGCCACAATGCGCAACGGTCCGCCGCTGCCGCCGGCAATCTTCATTGGCAAGGCAATGACCGTCGCCCCCAGCACCGGCAACGCCGCGAGATCGGCGACGTTTTCAAAGATCGGCACGTTATGACCGCAGAGAAGCACGTGGCTTTCGAAGTGCGTCGAACGGCCGTAGTCGATGCTCGCTGTATCGATGCCGATCGCCGTGATGCTTCGTTGCTAGACTAACCATCGCGCCGCCTCTGGGGCGAGACCGGGGAAGCGGAGTTCGGCAATCGCCTCCGATCCAAGGCGATTGGTTCCCAAGTACCGCACGCGGTCAGTCCAGAACTTACTCCAGCCGGTTTTGAGCAGCACGATAACATCGACCAACTGCCGTTTGTTGCGCACCTCCCACGCGTTCAGGTCGGCGACGGTGATCTGATAGTCGATGTCCTTAGCGCAGGCGGCCGAAACGTCGATGACGACCGCCGCTCCCATGAGACGCTCCAGCGGCACCTGCTCGGCAGTCTGTCGACCCTCGGAGAAGTGGACGGGGGCATCAAGATGCGTCCCGCCGTGCTCGGCCGTCGTGAAGCGATTCGCCGCGTAGTAATAGCCCTTCGGCGTACGACCATTGTTACCGCGTTCGAATTGAAAGCCTTTTTCCGTCGGCCAGTAGATCGTCTCGGCATCGAAGGCGTGCGTCAGGTCGATGATCCGCCCCGGCAAAGGGACTTGCGCCGCGACGGTCGTCACCGTCAGCAACGTCGCCATCCCTGCTAAAACGAGAACCGTAAA
>CAMCTH010000650.1 GCA_945877965.1 Planctomicrobium piriforme
CATCGCTCGGACCGTCGTTGGCGATGCCGACGAGCGGCTTCACGACGCTGCCGGCCTGCACTTCGTGATCGTACTGGCGAATGACCCACTCTTTGCTCGCGACGTTCAGCGAGCCGAGGATCGCTTTCAACTCAGGCGTGTAATCCCACGTTTGTTTGGTCGGCAGCAGTTGCGGCTCGACCGGCTGCGGCACATAGTTCGCCTCGCGAATCACCGGCGGCCGACCGCCGTGCAAGAACTCCATCGACAGATCGGCGACGACGTTCGGGCCGTACTTGAGTTGCAGTCGCCCGGTCGGGACGAACGTGCCGATGGCGATCGCTTCGACCGACTCACTGGCGCACAACTGTTCGAACTCGGGCCATTTCTCGGGGGGAACGGCCAGGACCATCCGCTCTTGCGCCTCGCTGATCCACATCTCTGTGTACGAGAGTCCGTCGTACTTGACCGATATCTTGTCGAGCTGCACTTCGGCACCGATCTCTTCGCCCATCTCGCCGACGGCGCTCGAAAAGCCACCGGCTCCGCAGTCGGTAATCGCGTTGTACAAGTGACGATCACGGGCCGCGAGGATCACGTCGAGCACCATCTTCTCGGTGATCGCGTTGCCGATCTGCACCGCGCCGCCGGAGACCTTTTCGCTTTCGGTCGTCAGCTCGGCGCTGCTGAACGTGGCGCCGTGAATGCCGTCGCGACCGGTTCGTCCGCCGACGGAGACGATGTAGTCGCCCGGCTTCGTCTCTTTGAACGCCATGTCGACGGGGATGATCCCCACGTTGCCGCAGTAGACCAGCGGGTTGGCGAGATAGCGATCGTCGAAATAGACCGCTCCGTTGACGGTCGGAATCCCCATCCGGTTGCCATAGTCGCGCACGCCGCTGACGACGCCGCGCATGACCCGCTTCGGATGCAGCACGCCCTGCGGCACGTCTTCCAACGGAAAGTCGGGCGCGGCGAAGCAGAAGACGTCGGTGTTACAGACCGGCTTCGCCCCCATGCCGGTGCCGAGCGGATCGCGAATGACGCCGCCGAGCCCCGTGTTCGCGCCGCCGTACGGTTCGAGGGCCGACGGGTGATTGTGCGTTTCGACCTTGAAGCAGACGTGATATTGATCGTCGAACTTGATGATGCCGGCGTTATCTTTGAAAACGCTGACGCACCAATCGTCTTTGCCGAGCTGTTTACGAATTTCTTGCGTGGCTGCAAAGATCGTCTCTTTGAGCATGCTAGTAAAATTCTTTTCACCCTTTTCGTCGCGATAGCGGACGCGGCCCCCGAGCGTCTTGTGGCTGCAGTGTTCGCTCCAAGTTTGGGCGATCGTTTCGAGTTCGGCGTCGGTCGGGTCGCGGCCCAGGTCCTGAAAGTGATGCCGGATCGTCTGCATCTCGATCAGGCTCAAATAGAGCTGGCCTTCTTTGCTTAGCTTTTCCAAGGCCGCGTCGTCGAGCGAGCGGAGCGGGACCGTGATCGGTTCGAAGACGTACTTCGCGCCGACTTCGAGTTGCGTGAACGGCAGCGGCCCGACGACGACCTGCTCGATCGCGTCGTTGGCCAGTACCTTCGTCGTGAGGGTCTTCCAGGCCGCGTCGCTCGGCGGAGCGAACCAATACTTGTGCAGCGTCCGCACGGCGTCGGCTTTGAGGCCCAAGTCGGTGATGGCCGAGAGCACGCTCTGCGCGACGGGGTCCATCACGCCGGGCTTCGGCAGCACATGGACCAGCTTCGACAAGCCGGCCGGCGGTTGCAGCAATCCGGCGTCGCCGACCTTACCGACCACGGCCCGTTCGACGACGGCATCGCACAGCAACTCGCGGGCAATCCGATCGGCCCCGGCCTTATCAAGAGCGGCACCATCGCCGCCGGTTTGGATGAGGAACCCGCGGGCGGCGCGGACCTGCACTTGGCCGAGGCCCAACTCGGCCGCTTCGGATGCGACCCGATTGCCGACCAGGTCGGGTTGTCCTTCGAGCGGATAGATGTCGACTTGCCAGAGTGCCATGTTCGTTACTTCTTCTTTTTCTTATTGAGGGCGTCGCGATGTTTGCGGCCCGCTTCCCAGAGTTGTTGCAACTGCACGGCGTCGCGTCGTTCGATCGCTTGGCGAAACGCGGCGAGCGACGCTTCGACTCCGCCGAGAGCCGCCAGCACTTGCTCGCGATTGTCGTCGAAGATTTGGGCCCAGAGCGAACCGTCGCTGGCGGCGATCCGCGTCGTGTCTAACCAACCGCCGCCGGTCAGCCCAAGATAGGGCTCCGGCGTCGCTCCGGCCAGGGCCGACGCGACCAAGTGCGGCACGTGGCTCGTCGCCGCGAGGGCTCGATCATGTTCGGCCGGGTCCATTCGCACGACCCGCGCGCCGAGTTCTTTCCAGAGCGTTTCGATTTCGCGGAGCGGTTTCTTGGGCGTCGTCTCGATCGGCGTGACGATAACGACCCGATCGCGAAACAGATCGCGGACCGCCGCGGTGGGGCCGTGCTTCTCGCTGCCGGCGAGCGGGTGGCTGCCGATGAAAATTACGTCGCGCGGCAGCGCGGTCTGAGAAAGCTGTGCGACGATCGAACCCTTCGTGCTGCCGACGTCGGTGATGAGCGTTCCCGGCTTGCAGACGGCGGCCGCGGCCTTCACGTCGTCGACGATCCGCCCGACGGGAGTACAAACAATGATCAGGTCGGCTTCGGCGGCGGCCTTGTCGGGGCGCGTGGTCGTTTCCGTCACGCAACCGGCCGCGAGCGCCGCTTTCAAACTGGCCGCCCGTCGGCCGACGCCAACGATGCGCTTCGCCAACTTCTTCGCACGCAGATCGAGGCCGATCGAGCCGCCGATCAGTCCGACTCCGACGATGACGACCGTGTCCCAGTGTGCCATGAATCCGCAGCGGCGATGGGCCGCGACGAGACCGGCGACCCCTCAAGATGAGGCGAAAAGAAACGAGCCGGGGATTGTAACAGACGGGCCCCGCGCGGAGCAGTAGACAACCCGAATTTGCGGGTTTGAACGTCGCGAAACGTCGCCCCGCAACAACTTACGACGTGCAATGCGTCCTTCTCCCCGCTGGGGAGCTGCGTTGATTCCCTTCTCCCCGCCGGGGAGAAGGTGTCGGCGCAGCCGACGGATGAGGGGGCGGCCCGCAACAGAACCATTTACATCCGTGCGTGAGCTTACTTCACACCCCTCACCCCAACCCTCTCCCGCAAGGCAACGTTATGCATTAGCCGGCGTGGGGTGGAGGGTGGTAGAGGAGTGTGTAGGCGGCGTGGAGGAGTAGTTTGGCTTGGATCCAGAGTCGGACTCGATGTCGCCGGCGGACCCAGGCGGGAAGGGGAACCAAGCCGCCGGCGTGGCTGGTGAGCCAAGCGAGCTTGCGTTCGACGACGCTGCGAGTGCGGTACAGGTCTTGCCCGAACTTCGTTTGCAGCAGGGCGATGGAACGAAGTCGACCGC
>CAMCTH010000651.1 GCA_945877965.1 Planctomicrobium piriforme
GAGCGACGACGTCGAAGGCCGCACGAAGATTTACGAGTCGATGGTCAAGGGCGAGAACACGCTCGAGGCAGGCACCCCGGCCAGCTTCGACGTGCTCACGAACGAAATCCGCGGGCTCGGTTTGAATATGCAGTTGGAGAAGCGCCGCATTTAGGAATGGCGAAGTTCGTCCCGGGAATCTCGTCATTCAGCTAACAAGAAGGATTAATACATATGAGCGTCGGCGAAGCCTCTTACGATCGCATTAACGATTACGCCTCGGTCAAAATCAGCCTGGCCCGACCGCACGATATTCGCAGTTGGTCGTTCGGCGAGGTGAAGAAGCCCGAGACGATCAACTACCGCACGTATCGTCCGGAAAAGGACGGCCTGTTCTGCGAAAAGATTTTCGGCCCCGAAAAGGACTGGGAATGCGCCTGCGGCAAGTACCGCGGCATGAAGTACAAGGGGATGATCTGCGACCGCTGCGGCGTGAAGGTCACGCACAGCCGCGTCCGCCGAAAGCGGATGGGCCACATCGAGTTGGCCGCGCCGATCGTTCACATTTGGTTCTTCAAGGCGATGCCCAGCCGCTTGGGCAACCTGCTGGATATGAAGACCAGCAGCTTGGAAAAGGTGATCTACTTCCAAGACTATGTCGTCACCGACGCCAAAGAAACGCCGCTGAAGCGTCAGCAACTGCTGACCGAAGAAGAATATCGCACGGCCCGCGAGACCTACGGCGAGGGGGCCTTCGACGCCGAAATGGGCGCTGAAGCCGTTCGCAAGCTGCTCGGCGCGCTCGACCTGGTCACGCTGTCGCAGACGCTGCGCAAGGACCTGGCCGAGACCGGCAGCAAGCAGAAGCAAAAGGATTACATCAACCGGTTGAAGATCGTCGAATCGATCCGCGATTCCGACAACAAGCCGGAGTGGATGGTGCTCGACGTGATCCCGGTCATTCCGCCGGATCTCCGTCCGCTGGTGCTGTTGGACTCGGGCAACTTCGCGACGAGCGACTTGAACGATCTCTACCGCCGCATCATCAACCGCAACAACCGGTTGAAGAAGCTCGTCGACCTGAACGCGCCGGAAGTCATCATCCGCAACGAAAAGCGGATGCTGCAACAAGCCGTCGATGCGTTGTTCGACAACAACCGCTGCAAGCGGCCCGTGCTTGGTTCGAGTAACCGCCCGCTCAAGTCGCTGACCGACATGATCAAGGGGAAGCAAGGTCGCTTCCGCGAGAACTTGCTCGGTAAGCGCGTCGACTACTCGGCCCGGTCGGTCATCGTCGTCGGCCCGCACTTGCATCTGCATCAGTGCGGTCTGCCGAAGAAAATCGCGCTGGAACTGTATCAGCCGTTCATCATTCGCCGCCTGAAAGAGCTCGGCCACGCCGACACGATCAAGAGCGCGAAGAAGATGCTCGAGCGCAAAGATGCCGAGGTCTGGGACATTCTCGAAGAGGTGATTCGCAATCACCCGGTGCTCTTGAATCGCGCTCCGACGTTGCACCGCATGGGTATCCAAGCGTTCGAGCCGACGCTCGTCGAAGGGAACGCCATCAAGCTGCATCCGCTGGTGTGCAAAGGCTTCAACGCCGACTTCGACGGCGATCAGATGGCCGTCCACTTGCCGCTCTCGATCGAGGCGCAGGTCGAAGCCCATACGCTGATGATGTCGATCCATAACATCTTCAGCCCGTCGAACGGTGCGCCGATTATCTCGCCGTCGCAAGACGTCGTCATGGGTAATTACTACGTGACGATGGGCGTGCCCGATCGCAAAGGCGACGGCATGATCTTCAGCTCGTTCGAAGAAGTGATGTTCGCCCACGCCGAAGGCAAGGTTCAAACGCACGCCGCCATTAAGGTGCGGTTGCCGAAGGATCGCAAGATGAAGGGCGAAGGGGAACAAAAGCCCGGCGCGCTCATCAGCACGACCGTCGGTCGCGTGTTGTTCAACGACATGCTGCCGAAGGGAATGCCGTACTACAACATCGCCATGCGTTCGAGCGAGTTGCAGAAGGTCATCAGCGACAGCTATCAAATGATCGGCCGTCGCGCGACGATCGACCTGCTCGACAGCATGAACCGCTTCGGCTTCCGCATGGCCACGCGGAGCGGACTGTCGTTCGCTACGGACGATTTGATCACGCCGGAATCGAAGACGCGCATCATCGGCGACGCCGAGAAGATGGTGCTCAAGTACCAAAAGCTGTATCAACGCGGCGTGATCACCGAGACCGAGCGTTACAACCAGGTGCTCGATGCTTGGACGCATGCTCGCGAAAAGATTACGGCCGAAATGATGAAGGAGTTGGAGAACGATTATCGGACCGACGGCTACGTCAACCCGATCTACCTGATGGCGCACTCCGGTGCACGCGGCGGCGTCGAACAGATTCGCCAGCTGGCCGGTATGCGTGGTTTGATGGCCAAGCCGTCCGGTAAGATTATCGAGACGCCGATTAAGGCCAACTTCCGCGAAGGCCTGACGGTGCTTGAGTACTTCTCCAGTACGCACGGTGCTCGTAAGGGCTTGGCCGATACGGCCCTTAAGACGGCCGACTCGGGTTACCTGACCCGTAAGCTGGCCGACGTGGCGCAGAACGTCGTCGTGACGACGCACGATTGCGGCACGACCCAAGGTATCACCAAGGGAACGATCTATCGCGGCGAGAAGGTCGAAGTCCGTCTGGCCGACTCGATCCGCGGTCGCGTCAGCCGTACGAACATCGTCAACCCGATCACCGACGAAGTCGTGGTCAAGGAAAACGATCTCATCACGCTGGCGATCGCCCGCAAGATGGAAGACATGGGTCTGGAAAAGATCCAGGTCCGCAGCCCTATGACGTGCGAAGCGACGCTCGGCGTGTGCCGCCTGTGCTACGGCATGGACTTGTCGACCGGCTCGATGGTCGAAGAAGGCATGGCGGTCGGCATCATCGCGGCCCAGTCGATCGGCGAACCGGGTACGCAGCTCACCATGCGTACGTTCCACATCGGCGGTGCCGGTCAGCGTCAGTTGGAAGACAAGGACATCAAGGCGAAGAAGGCCGGTATCGTCAAGTTCACGCGACTCAAGGTCGTGCGTAACATCGACGGCCGCCTCGTCGTGCTCGCCCGTAACGGTGAAATTTCGCTGCTCGACGAAAAGGGTCGCGAACTCGAGAAGTTCGAGATCCCGACCGGTGCGGTCCTGATGGTCGAAGAGAACCAAGCCGTGCAGCCGGGCAACGTCCTCTGCGAATGGGATCCTCACTCGATCCCGATTCTCGCCGAAGTCGGCGGTAAGGTTCGCTACGAAGAAATCATCGAAGGCGAAACCTACCGTACGGAGAAGGATGCGACGGGCAACATCCGCCTCATCATCACCGAGCACAAGGGCGATCTGCATCCGCAGATCATCATTGAAGACGCCTCGGGCAAGATTCTCGACTTCTA
>CAMCTH010000652.1 GCA_945877965.1 Planctomicrobium piriforme
TGCTTGGGAACTCGTGCGGCGCGACGAAGAAAACGTTCCGCAGCCCAATCCTGTCCGCGAAATCGCGGCGGCTGTGAATGACCGAGATGAACTCCTGATCGTCACCACGCGGCACGGCAATACCACGCCGCCGGCGACGTGGCGCTGCACCGTCGACGACCTTTCGCCGGACCGCGAAGCGACGCTCCGTTATAGCGTGAAGCCCGGCACGATTGAGCGGCGCACGGGCCCTTACGATCCCGAGTGGTACTCGCAAGACGTTCCTGCCGTCGACCGAGCGGCGACGGCGGCCGCGCTCGATGCGCTGCCCGTCAACCGCTGGACGGCGATCGAATGTCCGAAGTGGCCGAAAAACCGCATGGGAGGCGGTTGGAGCACTGTCGCCTTCGACCCTGACCGCGATCAAATTCTCCATCTCGGCGGCGGCCATAGTTCTTACTTTGGCAACGACGTCGCGCACTATGACATCGCCGCCGGTCGCTGGAGCATCGCGTACCCGCCGCAATTTGCGTTGAGCTACAACTACGATCTCAGCGGACCCGGCCCGTGGGCCTTCAACAACGCACCGTGGGGGAACCACAACTATCGCGCTTACGCCTACGCCCCGACCTGTAAACGCTTGATTTACCTCCGCGGTCCGAATCACACGTGCGTCTACGATCCGGAACGGCGCGCTTGGCCGGTTGACGAACGCATCGAAACCCCTTGGCCCGTTTCGAAATACACGACGGTCGTTTGCTTATCGCCACGCGGTCTTACAGCCTGGGTGCAGAATTCCAATCCGAGTTCGCCGGCGTTGTTTCTTCTGGAACAAGGCCGGCGCTGGACCGCTTTGCCGGTGAACGGCGATCCTTTGCCGACGACGGTGACCGACGGTTCCACGTCGTCGTACGATTCGAAACGCGACCGGCTTTTATTGACGACGACGACCGACAAGGAGCCGTTCGGACAAGTCTGGACTTACGAGCTCAAAACCGGCCGCGTCACGAAGCAGAATCCGGCAGGCAGGAACGTGATCCAAGGCAAACGCTTTGCCCGCGAGGCGGTTTACTTGCCCAAGCAAGACTGGCTGCTCATGGGTTATCGCCTCGACGGGGCCGTGCCGATTTACGACGTCGCGCACAATCGTTGGTCGACGATCGAAATTCCGGGGAGCGAGTTTATCGGACGAGACAACACCGGGGCGTCGGTCGACTTGGGCCTGACGTACGACGCTCGGCGCGATTTGATCTGGGCGGTGATGTGCCAGTTGAAGCCCGGTGCTTTGCAGGTGCTCCGCCTCGATGCTCGCACGCTCTCGCCGAAAATCTTGCCGTGACCAATTCCCGGCTTTAGCGGCCCAATTTGCGGCGAAGCTCGATCGGGTAATCGGTGAGAACGGCGTCGACGCCGGCCGCCGTCGCCTGTTTCCAGTTGTCCTGCTGCAGGCCGACGACCGTTTTTCCCGCGATCATCGTTTGCTTGCCTGCGGCGCGGATCGTGGCAACTTCCTCCGCCGTCGGCACGAAGCGGACGTAGACCCAATCGGCATCATTCGCCGCGACGGCCGCCGACAATTCTTCGCGCGTCTCGGCCACGGCCGCCGTATGGCATTTTGCATCCGCGGCCCGCAACCGGCGCCGCACTTCCGGAAGCTCAATCGTCCGGCCGATGAATAACAGCCGATTCATTACGCGGTAATGCTGTGCGAGCGCGACGACGTCGTGCTCAATCGCGTCGTCGGCTCCCTTCATGTCGACGGCGTAGAGGCCCGCCGACGTCGGGTGCGCGGCAATGAGGGCTAGCACCTCGTCGATCGTCGGAATTCGCAGGCCGCGAAACTCCGGCGCGAACCAGCTTCCCGCATTGAGCTGTCTCAACTCCGCCGCAGTCTTTTCGCCCACCGGACCCGTACCGTCCGTCGTACGATCGAGCGTGTCGTCATGCAGGCAGACCAACACGCCGTCGCGACTGCGGCGCACGTCGAACTCGAAACCGAGGTGAGCATCGAGGCAGGCTTGGAAGTTGGGCAACGTATTTTCCGGCGAGTCGCGGAGGAGCCCGCGATGTGCCACGACGCTCGCTTCGCGCGGCGGCGACTTCAAGGTCCGTTCGAAGAAGGCGTAGATCTGCGCGTTCGATTCCGGAGTCGGGCTGTGAGACGGACGATTCGTCATGGCCACGCGGTGGTGAACGCCCAGCAGTTCGTTAACCGCCATCGTGTGGTTCAGCGGAATCCAACGTGTCACTCGATCTTCGGCCCCGCCCGACACCAGGAACAGCCGCGGTGCCATCAGAGCGTGGAGTTCGTGTAGATCGCGACCTTGCTCGATCAACTTGGCATACGGCCCGGTGCGCGGATTCTCGGCGGTGACGAGACCGCGGATTGGGCGCGGGCGGTTGGGATCGAACCCTAGATACCACGGCTCCCAGTAGTTGACGCCGCCGCGAGTCTCGTCGAACACGATGCCGCCGTCCGACCAGACGCCGCAGGCGAACTTGTCGTACAAGCACGAACCGAACATCGACCATTTGCCGCCATAGGAGTGGCCGACGATGCCGATGCGGCGCGGATCGACGTCGGACCGCATCGCCAATGCGTTGTAACAATTGGCTGCAATGTAGCCGTAATACCACAGCGGCTGGCAACCGGCGCCGTCGCGGTCCGGCCGCGTCGCACTCCCGCCGGGCGAGCCGATCGACAGGCTCACGAAGCCGCGCCGCGTCAACTGCAGCGCGAAGTCGCGCAGCTCTTTGTTCAACCCGATGCTCGTCTCGGGTTCATAATACGGCACGACGATCGCGGGAAACGGCCCCTGGCCCGGCGGCACCAGCAGGTAACCTTCAAGAAACTGCTTCTCAGCGACTTGAACCCGCACGCGGTGTTGCGTGAATGTCTCGCGCGGCTCCGACTTGAGAATCTCAAGCGTCGGCCGTTCGACGAGCGGCGGCCAGGTGCCAAGCAGTTCATCCCAACGTGCACGAATCTCCCGACGTCGTACCGACCAATGGTACGCATTGGTCACCGGCGCGCCGTCGTAGAACTTTAGCGGCGAGGCATATTTCCCGAACTGACCGGCGAGTTCCGCCGGCGGTTGGAAGTACGCATCCGACAGCTTCGTCTCGTCCTTCTCCGCGGCACGACCGACTTCCACGACGCCAAGCACCAAGCAGCAGAAGAACAGTACTTTCGCGAACCGTCCGAACGACATCATGGATGTTACTCCCAAGCGTAGTGTTTCTGATCACGGAAGCCGGTCAGGCGAAGCGTGCCGTTCTCGAGCACATCTAGCAGCGAATATCCGTTACGTTCCGGGCCCGCCCCTTCGACCATTGCGACCAGCGTCGCGTAATGAATGCCTGTGATTTCTTGGTGGTCGTTCTTGTGACTGTGTCCTTGGAGCACGGCTGACACATTGCCGGACGACTCTAATATCTTTCG
>CAMCTH010000653.1 GCA_945877965.1 Planctomicrobium piriforme
CTGCTCGGGCATATCGTCGAAATGGCCGAGGTGCTGCGCGAGAAGCTGGAGTCGCATCCCGACACGACGGTGTTGAACGGCGACAACGTCGGGCCGGTGACGTTGTTCCGCGTCTATCCGCCGGGGGTCGATACGTTTACGATCAAGGACCGCGAACGGACCGACCCGTCGTTCGAGCCGCAGTTGCTGGAATTTAATCGGCTCAACCGCCGGGTCTTCGAGCGGGTGCAGGACGAAGCGTTGCAAGGGCGCGGCGTGGTGATCAGCATGACCGATTGCTATCGCAAAGCGGACTACGGCGCGCCGATCGCCGCGCTGAAGTCGTACGTCC
Organism: Planctomicrobium piriforme; assembly: GCA_945877965.1. Taxonomy (GTDB): domain Bacteria; phylum Planctomycetota; class Planctomycetia; order Pirellulales; family PNKZ01; genus CAMCTH01. The sequence continues at coordinate 332 of CAMCTH010000653.1, forward strand.
TCTCGCCGTTCACTGACGAAGAGCGAATGAATTCGATCCTGCGCCACGTACTGACGGCCCGCGACGCGGTGCTCGCAGAAACCAATCAACCCTAAACCTTGAACCCCGAACGCTGAACCGCCCCGATGGACAAACGCGATAAGAAACGTAGCGAAGTGCTCAAGACCAAGCTGGCGAAGCTCAAGCAACTGCTGGCGTCGGCGAAGCAACAGCAAGACGAACCGGACGAAGTCCGCAACTTAGAAAAGCAAATCGCCGAAGCGACGGCGGAGTTGGCGAAGATCAAGGATTAGTCGTTAGCCCCCGTCGAATGCGATGAAGTCGCTTACGCGGGGGTGAAGTTATTTAACGACAGAGCGTCTAACAATGACACTATTCGCATCCAACTACGGATACGAGTTCCTGATCGTTTTCATCGTCAGTGTTGCGTTAGGCATGGCGATTATCGCGACGGTCGCGTGGATCGTTACTTTGCTTATTCAACGTCGATTTAAAACGCGATCAAGGAGCGTATTTCTTGTTGTTGCTGCTGTTTTATCGATCTATGTCGCATTCCGAATCTACGTCACTGCATTCGCCAATTAAAACAAGCCGGCCGGAACGTCGCTTGCGCAACGCCCGGCCGACTCGCCACATCGAAGTTTATAAAGGGTGGGAGGAGGTCTGCTCCCACCCCTAGCGGTGCGCGACGCCGATTTGATCGCGACCGTCCCCGTCCCAGTCGCCGACGACGGGGGTGTCGCCGTCGTCGCCTAACTGGTAGCGGAGATCATCGTCGCCGAAGCGTCGATCACCGTTGGTATCCAAGATCCAAGTGCCGTTGCGGTACACGCCCAGGTCGTCGCGGCCGTCGCGATTGAAGTCGCCGACGATCGGGCGGTCGCCCGGTTGGCCGAGCGTAAGAGCTCCTTCGTTCGCGTCGACCCGGCCGTCGCCGTTCAGGTCGAAGTTCCAGACGCCGTCGCGGAACAGGCCCAAAGCGTCGGTGCCGGAGCCGTTCCAATCGCCGACGACCGGGATCTCGCCGCTCCGACCGCGAGCTTGTGCCGCGTCGAGCGAGTAGACCCCGACGTCGGCCTTGCCGTCGCCGTCCCAGTCGCCGACGACCGGCAGATCGCCGGGCCGACCGAGCGTGAGTTGCAGATCGGCGGCGTCCCATTTGCCGTTGCCGTTCAGGTCGATGAACCAACGACCGTCGACGAACATCCCTTGCTCGGCAAAGCCGTCGCCGTTGAAGTCGCCGGCGACCGGCAGTCCCGCCGTCGTGCCGAAGTACATGCGGTGAGCGTGCGGCGGAGCGACGCGGCCGAGTTGCAAGCTCCAGGCGGCGCGAGTCCGCGGGTCGTCGAAGTTCGCGGCGTTGATCGAGGGCACTGCGTTATTCGAAGACTCAGCATCGCGAGCAAGCGAAGTCGGCGCGATCGCAACATCATTCGCTGCGCTTCCGCGTCGAACCGCACCACCGTTGACGACGCGCAGCTGCCAGACTTTGCCGTTATTCTCGTCGATGATTCCCGACTCGGCGGCGTGCGTCTCGCCGTCGGCGCAGAGCATCTCCGTCAGAACCGCGAGAAGCAGCAGAACCGCCGGAATGCGCATAACCGGAACCGTGCGCGCAGAATGTGAGCCGTAACCCTTCATGCCTTCGTCCCCGCTGCGTCAGTGATGTGCGTCTTTGATGTGTGCGGTCAGGTCAACAGAACAAAAATTCGGGCCGTTGTGAATGGGCGAACTTTTTCTGTTCTTACCGAAGTGCTAGTCCGGTAAGGAGGCTAAGTCTGAGGGACTTTAACGGCATCGGCGAACGGGCTTTCGACGGAGCGCGGAGACGTGATCTTCGGGGGTTTGCGCCGACCGTCGGGCTGATTCGTTCGCGAAGCCGTTATTCGACTCGCATCTAAACAGTAGGTCGCGATTCCGTGCGCGTCCAATTCGCCGTCAGAAATTTCGGGACGTCGCCGTCGGCCTCGCGATCGTCGCAAAACCCGCGTAAAAACCAGGCTTGGCGACGCCGTCGCTGCGTCGGCCCCGCTCCCGTCGGGGCCGCCGCGGACGTTATATTCGGACCTCGCCTCGTTGCCAGACGTCCCTGCTTTCTGATACGCACGGGCACCGGATTACGTTCACCCCGGAGAACCGACTCATGAGCTACGCCGACGCGATTCTGCCCGAATACGACCGCGAGACGGCCAACACGCGAAAGGTGCTCGAATGCGTCCCCGAGGACAAGCTCGATTGGCGGGCCCATCCGACGATGAACACGATCGGCTGGAACGCCAATCACTTGGTCGAGATCGCGAACTGGTGCGAAGGGATTCTGAAGCAGGATTCGTGGAACGTCGCCCCGGTCGGTGCGCCGCCGTATGCAAGCCCGAACCTACGCACGCGGGCGGAGTTGCTGGCCCGGTTCGACGCCGGAGTCGCCGCGGGCCGCCAGGCGATCCTCGAAGTGAAGGACGAGGAACTCAGCATGCCGTGGTCCTTGCTGATGGGCGAGCGCGTAATTTTCACGCTGCCGCGCGGCGACTGCATTCGCAAGTTTCTGCTGAATAACACGATCCATCACCGCGCGATCCTGACGGTGTATCTACGCCTGAACGACATCGCGACGCCCGCCATGTACGACGCGGGTAGCTAACGTTTGAGTTCAGTGACTGGCGAAGGAAGCCCGCTGCAACGATGGGTTAAACCTCGGTGCGCCGGAGTTCGACAAGTAGTGGGCGATGATCACTGATGGTCCTCCATTTCTCAAAGGCTCCGACGTGCACATCCACTATATCGCTTGCCCAAGTGTTCGGGAGAAAGCAATAGTCAATGTGGTACGGTTTCGACTCGTTCCATTGTAAGTAAAACGTTGGGTCCGATTCTGACCCGAATTCCTGGGCGCGGTTGTGGTGATAAGCACTCACTAGACCGCGGCGATGAAGACGAGCAGCCATGGAACTGAAGTTCAGGTCTTTGGGATGATGGCTGTCCCAAATCTTATTGGCGTTGAAGTCGCCGAGCATTACCACGGGGCCTGTGTCAAAAAGCCGGCTGTAGTAATCAATTGCGATTGAGGCCGCTCGTACGTAGCGAAACTGCTT
>CAMCTH010000654.1 GCA_945877965.1 Planctomicrobium piriforme
CAGAAACCGTTGCTCGATCCCGTAAATCTGCGTGTACCAATCGGCTTCGCGATTTCGCTTCTCGGCGACTCGCGATTCGTACGACTGCCGAGTCTCTTCAGTCGCGACGCGACGCAAGTTCTCGCGGTTCATCGGAGCAACGTCGCGGAAACAGGCCAGCAGCCGATAGTAATCGCGCTGCAAGATCGGATCGCGCTTGTGATCGTGACAACGAGCACAGCCGACGCTCATCCCCAGCACGACGCTCGACGTCGTCGCCGCGATCCCGTCGAGTTCGTCGAACACCGCTAGCTCCCGATCCGCCGGTTCATCGTCCCAAATGCCGAGCCGATAAAAACCAGTGGCCGTCAACGCTTCCACGCTAGGATTTGGCTGTTCGTCGCCGGCCAACTGTTCGCGCAAGAATTGATCGTACGGCTTGTCGGCGTTGAACGCGTTGACGACGTAATCGCGATAGCGCCACGCCGCCGGCTTGGCCGAATCGCGCTCGTAACCGTGCGTCTCGGCATAGCGGACGAGATCGAGCCAATGTCGTCCCCATTTCTCGCCGTAATGCGGCGATGCCAAAAGTCGATCGAGCAACACGCCGTACGCTTGGTCGCGGTCTTTCGCGCGAGCGAACTCGGCAACCTCTTCCACGGTTGGCGGCAGGCCGACGAGGTCGTACGTCGCGCGACGCATTAACGTTCGCGGATCGACCTCGACGCTCGGCGAGAGATCCTCGGCTTCGAGCTTAGCCAGAATAAACGCATCGATTGGATTGCGAACCCACGCGGAGTTCTTGACCGAAGGAACTGCCGGCTCGACGACCGGGCTATAGGCCCAGAAGCTGCGATCTTCGGCAGTGATGGTTTTCTTTTTCGGTTCCGAAGCCGACGGTGGTTCTCGTTCTAATTTGACGGGCCACGGCAAACCGGCGCTCACCCAACGCGTTAGAACGTCGACTTCGTGCGCCGAAAGCTTGCCGCTGGGCGGCATCTCCAAACCTTCGTAACGCACCGCCTGCAGCAGTTGGCTCTCGTTCGGTTTCTGCAAATCAACTCCCGGGCCCAACTCACCGCCGCGCAAGACGGCAGCCCGCGATGTGATGAAGAAGCCGCTCGCCACCTTCTCTTCGCCGCCATGACACTTTAAGCATTTGCCCGCCAAGATCGGCTGCACTTCGCGCTCGAAGAACTGCTCTTGTTCCGGCGTGAACGCGGGCCGCGCTGCAGCCGGAGTCGTCGTCGTTTTGACCTCGGCATTCGGCTCAGCGGCCAACGTTACGGAACTTATCCAGGCCGAAGACGCCGCGAGCACGGCTAGGCCGAGCAGAGTCGAGAGAGCAGATCGAAGCATGTTGCGGGGCATACGCTCACCGTACGTTCGGCAGATTACGATTGCGAGGCAGTAGTTATTTTCTAAAGATTAGAATATTATTGCCTCGTCACGGTTTCCGCAACCGAAATCCGCGAAAACTTGTCGTTCGGCAGGGCTGCTACCGCCGGTCACGCTTTCGCCCGGGAAACGACCTTATGCTCACTGCCTCGCCACGCGTCGTCCCTTCGCTGCTGCGACAAATGAACGAACGACGGGTCCTCTCGGCCCTGCAAAGCAACGGGCCCGCCTCGCGAGCCGACCTGTGCCGGCAAACCGGCATTAGCGGCCCCACGGTTACCCGGGTCGTGGCAACGTTGATCGAGGCCAAGCTCGTTGAAGAAGAGGACGAACCGCGACAACGGGCCGTCGGGCGACCCGGCAAGATCGTTCGCCTCGCGCGATCCGGCGTCGGGGTCCTTGGCTGTGTCGTCGGCGCTTATCAAACGGAAGTCGTCGTCGCCGGACTCGACGGCGAAGTCGATCCCGACGGCATTCGCACCTTTGCCACGCCGAGCAACTACGACGAACTCGTCTCGGCCTGCGTGAAGACGGCCCGAGAGCTCATGCTCCGGCGTCCCGGCGCTTTGCTCGGGCTCGGCCTCAGCCTGCCCGGCTTGTTGAATCGTCGTGAAGGGCGCTCGATCGTTTCGCCGAAAGCACATCAACTCGACGGCCGCAACTTGGGCAACGATCTAAGCGAGCGGTTGCAACTAGAAGTCGCCGTGCTGCAAGAGTGCCACGCGTTGTGCTGGGCGGAACGAACCTACGGCGCCGCTCGCGATGCCGCCGACTTTGCGATGCTCGACATCAGCGACGGGCTGGGACTCGGCGTGATGCAAGAAGGACGCATTGTGCAGGGACGGAGCGGCTTAGCCGGCGAGTTGGGGCACATCACCGTGCAACTCAACGGAAAGCCGTGCGGTTGCGGCAATCGCGGCTGCCTCGAGACCGTCGCGACCGACACGGCGCTGGCCGGCGCGGTCGGCGCTCGGCTCGGTCGAAAACTCGATATCGAAGAGATCGTCGCCGGCGTGCGCAGTGGAACGCTCGACTGTGACCGCGAACTCAACGAAGTGCTGGACTATCTGGCGGTCGCGACGGCGGCGGTGATCAACATCTTCAATCCCGGCAAGCTCTTCATCTACGGGCGATTGCTCGATGCGCGGGACGATCTCTTCGCGCAATTGCTGGAACGGGCCGAGCGGCGCACGCTAGGACCGAGTTGGGCCGACTGTGAAGTGGTGCGAGCCCGCGGGAATAAGCGGCTCGGCGTCGTCGCTGCGGCCTGCCACGGGGCGACGCACGGTCGACCGGAGTAGCGCGACTCACAAACAAAGGCCGCGACTTTCGTGCTATGCCGGCTTCGCCGTCAAACTGCAAACGCTCAGTTGGCCTTCGGCGCCGGCGATGACGAAGCGGAGCCCGTCGTGCGCTAAGTCGCCGTCGCGGCCGATGTCGGGTAGTGCGAACTTGGCGAACTCTTGCGCCTCATCAGGCTTCCAAAAGGCAAGCAGCGCGTTGCGTCCGCCCGACATGCCGATCCAATAGCCGTCGGCGTGCCAAGCGAGGCCCCAGATGGTGCCGCGATTTTTTTCTTTGGTCAGGTGTAGCACCTTGAGCTTGCCGGCTTCCCAATCGATCGAGGCGACGGCGCATTCGAGAATGCCGCCGAACGCATTGGTACAGTTCGTCGTGCCGCCGGCCCCGAGAAGTTTGCCGTCGCTGCTGAACGCCAAGCTGCGGGCTCCGCCGATGTCGGCCCGGAACGTGTCGTCGTACTTGTGCAGCGGCTCCGTTCGGAGCGTGCGGACCTCGGCGCCGTCGGCGAGATTCCAGTGTTTGAAGTTTGCCTTCAGATCGCAAGAGACGAGCGCCTTGCCGTTGGGATGAAACGCAACGTTGTAGACGTGCGACTCGTGGCCGCTCAGCGAGCGAAGCAGTTTGCCGTCGGCGACGTTCCAGAGCTTGACCAAGCGGTCGTTGCCGCAGGTCGCGATCGTGCGACCGTCGTGAGATACGGCGACGGCGCGGATCCAACCTTCGTGAGCAGGCA
>CAMCTH010000655.1 GCA_945877965.1 Planctomicrobium piriforme
CGACTCGGGAATGCCCGGCACGACGAACGAGATCCCCGCACCGGACGATTGGCCCGGCACGTATTGGGCCCCTTTGCCGCTCCACAGAGGCAGCAACAAATGGCCGCGATCGATCTGCAACAGCGCGGCCGACACGTCGGGCTCGCTGCCGGGAATCTGCGCGACGAAGTTGCCGGCCGAGGCCCAGACGTCGATCAGTTCGAGTTCCAAGTTGAGTTGATGCAGCGTCGCGGCCCGAATCCGCGTCGGCTCGTCTGCGCCCGCCAACGACGACCGCGACGAGAAGCAGAGTCCGCGCACGCCCGCCGCGAGTGCTTCGTAAGCGAGCAGCCGAATCTGTTCGGCATCGACTTCGAGCGGCGAACCGACGGCCGTCGTGCCGAGCAGTTTGGCTTGCTCTTCGAGTTCGCGGAGCGGTTCGGTCTGGATGACGGCCCAGAGGGGCGTGCCGGGACGAGTCAATCGCGTCCGCTCGCGAATCCAATCGCCGTAGCGCGACAGTTCGCAATCGGTCCCCAGCGGACGACGTTCGACCGTGACGAAATCGACCTGCCGACTGAGCGTCCGCAGATCGGTCGCGGCTCCGCCGATGATCGGTTTCGGCCGCGGTTGATCGCCGCGACGCACATACTCGGACCAACGCCGGGCCACATCGACGTCGGCCCCGGTCCAACCGTCGCCGACGTCCCAGGCCAACACCGCGTTCGACCACGGTCCAAACTCGGCGGAGTTCGCGCCGGTCGCGCCGCCGTACGGATTGTTCAAATCAGGCGGAGCCGGCGGCGGACAGACGATCCAGATGCCGAGTCGCTGCGCTTCGTCGAGCAGTTCGCGCGGCGGCGGCACACGGAGTCGGACCGCGTTGAAGCCGAGCTTCTGCACGAGCGCAAGCGGTTCGCCGCGATATTCCAGCACCCGCGGGAAGAACGGCCTGCCGCCGACTTGCAACGTTTGGCCTTTGATCTCGACCGGCGTGGCCGTCGGTCCCGGCGTTGCCACATCGGCCAGCGCGCGGCTGACCGGCGTGAATTCGGGTCGGCCGGCTTGCGGACTGTTCACCACGCCGGTGAGGTGGAGATCGTCGATCCAGACGCGCGTCGTCCCCGGTCCGGCGAAGACGTTGAGCAGCACGCGATCGACGTAAGCCTGGCCCGTGTCGACCGGCATCCGCAATTGCGCGCGGAGCACCCGGGCTTGTTGTTCGGTCTGTTCGCGCAACTGCGCGACGGTCAACTCTTGCCATTGGCCGGGCGTGCCGTAGGCGACGCCGGTGAGCAGCGCGGTCACCGGCTTGCCGGTCTGCGGTTCGAGCGTCCGCGGAAAGACGACGCGAGCGCTGAGTTGCATGCCGTGTCGTTCGCCGCGGACCCAGACGGTCACGCGACTTTCGTCGATCACCGGCGCTTGGCCGACGTCGTAGCTGAGGTACGCGGAGGTGCCGCCCCCTTCGACGGCCAGTTCCCAAAACTCGCAGGCGTTGCCGCTGTGCGGACCGTCGGCGTTGCGCTCGCGACGAACGACGCGATAGCGGGCCTCGCCGCCGGCGTCGCGCCAGACCGGCTCGGCCGACTCGAACGCATCGCGCAGTTCGGCCCGAGCCGACGATGCGGCCGCGCAGAGAACGACGATCAACGACAGTCGGCGAAGGTCCATCGACGAGAGGCCGCGCGAGCCCGGAGGCTCGACGGCGATTGCTTCCTTGCAAATGTTGCCGCGACGCCACGTTCCGTTGCAGAACGTTGCAATCGACGTAAAGGCAGTTTCTATCAGGAGTTGCGAAGTGCAGCCAGATCAACCGTGGCGTTCCGGCATCATCGGGCAGCCGGCCGAAAGAAGGGTCCGAATTTTCGCAACTGTTTGCACTGCAACGAGTTGGCAAATCTAATGCGGCTGTGGCACGGGAGCCGGCACCGGGCGTGCTTTATCTCCTTCTCATCACCACACTCAGCCGGAGAGCCACTCAATGAGCGACACGACCCGAGTCATCAAGCCGACCACCGAAGAACTGCCGAACGACCTGCTGGACCTGATCCAAGCCGTCGGCGAGTTGCCTGCCGCCACGCGTGATCGGCTGGAGCCGCTGTTGGGCCGCGTCGTTGAGAGCACGAAGCGTCGTCGCCGGATCATGAACCTGGTGCAAGACGCCTTGGCTCAACTCCGCTTGGACATGAAGTACCTGCTGTTCGATCTGGAAGCGACCCGCCGCGAACGAGATGACTACAAGGCGAAGCTGAACGGGGACGAGTAGGAATTGATAAACGCGAAATGCGAAATGATAAATCGGTCTGCCGTTTATCACTTATCATTTAGCATTCATCATTTCTTCTCCAACTCGATCCCCATCGCTCGCATCAGCACCTTCATGTCGTCCCACACGAAGCGTTTGGCGTCGGGATTACGCAGCAGATAGGCCGGGTGATAGGTACACATCACCTGCTTGCCGTTCCAGCTTTGCAACTGGCCGCGGAGTTGGCTGATCGGGGTTTCGGTGTCGAGCAGGTTCCGGGCGGCGACCGCGCCGAGACAGCACAAGAACTCGGGCCGGATCACAGACAACTGCGCTTCGAGAAACTCGCGGCAATTCGCCGCCTCCTCGGGCAATGGGTTGCGGTTGCCCGGCGGTCGGCAGCGCAAAATGTTCAGAATGTACACATCCTCGCGCTTCAGCGTGCAGGCCTCGATGATCTTGTCGAGCAACTGACCGGCGCGACCGACGAACGGCTCGCCCCGCTTATCCTCGTCGGCCCCCGGCGCTTCGCCGACGAAGCAGAGCCGCGCCTGCGGATTGCCGACGCCGAAGACGGTCTGCGTCCGCGTCGTGCAAAGCTCCGGGCAGCGCATGCACTTCACGACTTCGGCCCGAATGACGTCGAGCGCCGCGATGCGATCGGCCCGTTTGGCGATCGGCGCGGAGAAATCGGGAACAACTCGCGCCGGCACGGCAGGTGCAGTCGACGGTGCAGCCACTTTTTGTTTTGGAGTCGGCGCCGCGACGCTCGTCTCCGCCATCGCTTGCGGTTTCGCGGCGGGCGACGTCTTCTTCACTCCCTTGCTCTTCGGCACGCTCGTCACGCCGGCCCGTTGCAAGCTTTCCAACTTCTGACGAACGCTGCGGCGCGGGTCGGCCATCGACGGGGCATCCTGCGAGAGTGAAGGCACAAAGATTCGGCACAGAGCGGCGTTAGTATAAGGGAATCGCCCAAGGCTCCAAGTGCCCTGCCCCAACGCGGCATCGTCGTAAATGCTCACGAATCGCCGCAGTTGCGTCATTCTGCGCCGAATTGGCTCCTAGGACCGAATCGCCCGGCCAAGTAGAATGCAATTTGCTCCGTTCGCTCCCCTCTTGCTGATTGCGTTGTCTGTATGAGTCTCCCCCAAGTCGTGATCGTCGGC
>CAMCTH010000656.1 GCA_945877965.1 Planctomicrobium piriforme
CGGCCCGGGCTGATTCCCAGCCCGGGCCGCGGAGCAGATCGCAACGGTTCCACCGGTGCGCAGAGCAACGATCGAACAACCTATTCAGACGAGCATGGCTTAAGCCGCCATGCGTTCTTCTTCTTCGATGGCCGGGGCTTCGCCGGTGATGCCCCAGATGAATTCTTCAAAGATGCGGAGGTCGAGGGCCGAGGCGCTGTCGGCCTCGGGATGGAACTGCGTGCCGAGGGCGAACCAGTCAGGGCGGATGCTCTCGATCGCTTCGATCACGCCGTCGGGGCAGCGGGCCGAAACGATGAAGCCGGGGGCGACTTCGTCGATCGACATGTGGTGCATGCTGTTGACGCGAATTTCGCCTTCGCCGTAGACCCGTTCCATGATCGTGCCGCGGACCACTTCCAAGGCGTGGCGGTGCGAGGTGTCGAGCGGGTCCTTGTGCGGCAGGCTCTTCGGGAGGTCTTCCGGGATGTGGAAGAACAAGTTGCCGCCTTGCGAGAGATTGAGCAACTGCATGCCGACGCCGATGCCGAAGAACGGCAAGCGACGATCGGAAGCGGCCTTCATCAGGCGGCGATCGAACGTCTCGCGACGCGGTTCGAGCGTGCGAATGGCCGGGTGCAGCATGTAGCCGTCGCGGCGCGGATCGAGATCGGCTCCGCCGATCATCACCACGCCCGAGCAGAGATCGAGAACCTGATTCAGGTCGTCGTCGTTTTCCAACAACGGGATCATCACCGGCACGCCGCCGGCCTTGACGATCGCGTCGTGATATCCGGCACACAGATAGCTCATGGCCGGGCCATCCTTGCGGGCCGAGCGATAATCCATGTTCACACCGATGAGCGGCTTCCCTGACATTTTCATCTCCCTATGAATTCAAACCATCCGTGTTCGAAAAAACTGCGCGGAGAGCGATTGTTGAGGAGCATGGGTTGCAGATCGCAACCGAGCCGAACGAAGGTGCAAGGGAAGCATTCGCGGAGACGACGTCCAAAGAAACTGCCGCCGGCGGGACGGCCGCAGCTACGTCGATCACAGAGGTGTTGAATGCTAAGCGAACGATCACGCGCGTCTTCCCTAACGCCGCGGGTGGCAGACGAGTCCGAGCGTCGGACCCGCCGGGCAGCCCCTTTCTCAACCGCAATCCCAGACTTGCCGAGTCGTCAAAAGTGAGGCGGTGGGAACGGTGGTGAATCTGGCGATTCGTCGTTGCCGTCGTCGCATTCGGGCGAAGGGCGTCGCGAGCCGACTGAGGTCGAACCATCCTGATTACGACCCCTCTTGCAGGCGATGGTCCGGTTATATTGCGGCTCTCTTTGATTACAAGCAATTCGCGCATCTTGCGTTTGCGCCATGTGATAGCACAAGCGAGTGTGCAAGCAGCCGGCGCTAGCATTGCAAGCGGCGGCTTGTCGATCGGCCTCGCTCCGGATAGGTTCAGCGGTTTACTAAATCGCTGAACCCGTGCCTAGTTATGCAGTTACGCTACGCCAACGTCTGCCTCGAAGCGCTCGGCTACGACTTGCCGGACGAAACGGTCACAACCGACGAACTGGAGCGACGCCTCGCGCCGCTCTACGAACGGCTTCGTTTGCCGCCGGGGCGACTCGAATTGATGACCGGCATTCGCGAACGGCGGTTCTATCCGGGCGACATGCCGCCGAGCGCCGCGAGCCTCCGCAGCGCGCGCAGGGCATTGGAGGCTGCAGGGATCGTACCGGCCGACGTCGGCGCGTTGATTCACGGCTCGGTCTGTCGCGATTTTCTCGAACCGGCGACGGCGTGCGGCGTGCATCGCGGGCTCGGCCTGCCGCACGAGTGCGTGATCTACGACGTGTCGAACGCCTGCCTTGGCTTGCTCAACGGCGTGCTGCAGGCCGCGGACTTGATCGAGCTCGGTCGGATCAAAGCGGCGGTCGTCGTCGGCACGGAGAACGGTCGGCACTTGGTCGAGAACACGATCGAACGTTTGAACACCGACAAGTCGCTGACGCGCGAAGACGTCAAACTCTCGATCGCGTCGCTTACCATCGGCGCGGCGAGCGCGGCGATCGTGCTGACGCATCGCTCGATCAGTCGCACGCAAGCAAGGCTCCTCGGTGGTACGGTCTACGCCGATACGCAACATCACGCCTTGTGCCAAAGCGGTAGCGACGAAGCCCGGGCCGACGGCGTTCGCCCGTTGATGAAGACCGACAGCGAAGCACTCCTTGCAGGCGGCGTCTCGGCGGCTCGCGCTGCCTTCGAACGATTCACAACGACGATGGATCGTGGCCCGCAGCAAATCGACAAAACGGTTTGCCATCAGGTAGGCGTCGCGCACAAGAAGTTGATCTTCCAATCGCTCGGCCTCGACCCGGCCAAGGACTTCAGCACGTTCGAATTCCTGGGGAACACCGGCTCGGCCGCACTGCCGATCACGGCGGCCATGGGGGCTGAACGAGGCCATTTGCGGCCCGGCGATTTTACGGCGATGTTGGGCATCGGCTCCGGCGTGAACGTCGTGATGCTCGGCCTCGAATGGCAAACGGTTCCGGTCGGTACGCCGAACGGCACGGTCGCCGGAGTTGCAGCAACCGCCGCGGAAACCACTCCGGAATCGACCGTCAAACGGGTCGGCCCGCTTGTCGCGGAGCCCGCGCCGGTCAAGAATCAGGTATGAAACTGATTCGCGTCGCCGCGGCCATCCTGAATCAAACGCCCCTCGATTGGGAAGGGAACAAAGCCCGGATCGGCGCGGCGATCGACGACGCACGCCGCCAAGGGGCGTCGATCCTCTGCTTGCCCGAGATGTGCATCACCGGCTACGGCTGCGAAGATGCGTTCCTCTCGCCGGGTTTGCAAGCGACGGCCGTCGCGGTGTTGCACGAGCTGTTGCCGCGGACGCGCGGCATGATCGTCTCGTTCGGCCTGCCGCTCGGTTATCTCAACGGCTTGTTCAACGCCGCCTGCCTGGCGTGCGACGGTCGGATCATCGGCTTCACGGCGAAGCGTTACTTGGCCGGCGACGGTCTGCACTACGAGCCGCGCTGGTTCAAGCCGTGGCCCTCCGGTCAGCAAGTGCAGATCGAAATGAAGGGGCGGACTTATCCGCTCGGCGATATTCACTTTGCTTGCGGCGGCGTCAAAATCGGCTTCGAGATCTGCGAAGATGCCTGGGTCGCCGATCGGCCCGGCAGCGACTTGGCATTGCGCGGCGTCGACATCATTCTCAATCCCAGCGCCAGCCATTTCGCGTTCGGCAAGGCGGCGGTTCGCGAACGGTTTGTGCTCGAAGGCTCCCGGGCCTTCAACGTCAGCTATGTCTACGCGAACCTGCTCGGCAACGAAGCGGGCCGCGCGATCTACGACGGCGGCGCGCTGATCGCTTCCGGCGGGGCGCTCGATGCC
>CAMCTH010000657.1 GCA_945877965.1 Planctomicrobium piriforme
ACACGACTCTGATGGAATTGAAACTCCGTGGTGCCGACCTTGAGATAATTCCCTTCGCTGAGCGCGGCTTCGTCGATCTTGCGATCATTAACGAACGTGCCGTTGCGGCTCTCCATGTCTTGCGCAACCCAGTGATCGCCGACGTACCGCAGGATCACATGGACCCGCGAGCAGAGCGGGTCGTTGAGTTGGATCGTGCACTCGTTGCCCCGACCGATCCGAATTTCTTCTTCAGGATCGAGCAGATAATGCGTGCCGACCTCGCGGCCCAGCGTGACGGTTAAATAGGTGTACAGCAGAGACATTTTGGAGCGCGGAACTCGGAGCGCGGAGCGGGGAACGACGGACGGAATCTTTCAGCAGGGTGACGATCGCTTGGTGCAGCGGCTACCATAAGGTGCATGAACGTGGGTCAACACGCAAGAGACGATGCGGGCGACGCGATGCGCTACGGCGTGTTGGCGGTGGGGCACGGCACGCGCGCGACGGCCGGCATCGCCGAGTTCCACAGCGTCGTAGAGCAACTGGCCGCGCGGCTCGGACCGACGCCGGTCGAGCCGAGCTTTTTGGAGTTGGCCGAGCCCACGATCGCCGTCGGCTTAGAACGGTTGCTCGACCGGGGTGCCGAGCATGTGATCGTCGTGCCGCTCTTGCTGTTTACGGCCGCCCATGCCAAGGACGATATTCCCGGGGCGGTCGTCTGCGCGCCGGTCGCCGCCGAACGGGGGTTGTTGTGGACTCAGACGGAACCGATCGGGCTGGACCCGCGATTGGTCGAACTTTCGGTGCAACGTTACGACGAGGCGGTTGCCAAGTTGCCGAGTTGCGTCGCCGCAGAAGAAACAGCATCGCCAATTAGTGACGCCGAGACCTTATTACTCCTCGTCGGTCGCGGGGCGGGCGATCCGGCGGCGGTCGCCGAGATGCACGAGTTCGCGCGGTTGCGTGCCGCGGCCCGACCGGTCGGTGCGATCGAGGTCGCCTTCACGGCACTGGCCAAGCCGTTGGTCGAGCAGGTGTTGCCCCGAATCGCGGCGTCGAAGTATCGGCGAATCGTCGTGCAGCCGAATCTGTTGTTTCACGGCCAGTTGCTGGCGCGATTGCAGAGCCAGATCGCCGCCGTCGCCGCGACGACCCCGACCAAGCAATGGACTACGACGGCCCACTTCGGCCCCGATCGATTAGTCGTCGAGGCGTTGGTCGAGCGAATTACGCAAGTTCGCCAAGGGTACTGACGACCCGCGGCAAACGACGCCACACAACGCATTTTGTCGCCATCTTTGCGCTTCCGCACCCCACGCGGGATGCATGCTTATCGGTTGACGAAACCGTAATTCCGGCTGCGGGAAATGAACCGAAGTCGACCGATAGGAGTAGAATACGTACGCGAATTAGGGACTACGCGCGCATCGGCCTCCGGGGCTGATCTTGCAACGTGCAACGCGGGCCGATAGCATCGCGGTTAGTTAAGTCGTTCGACGATCTGCACTTATGCGCAAGATCAATAACTTCTAAGTCATCCCACTCGCGCAACTTCGCAAAGTCTGCGCCCGGCGGAGAAGGAACCCGATTCATGAGCCGAGTTGGTGCCACGCGTTTGCGTTTCGGCGGTTGGATGGTCTGCGGCCTGGCGATCGTCGCCGTTCTCTTGGGAATGCAGTCGGCTCCGGCCGACCTGACCGGCCCGACGGCCGAAGATCGCCGCATTACCCTGACCGTGTTGTCGTATCTCCGCGAAGGGCATGTGACCCGTCACGAGTTGAACGACGAAATTGCCGAACGCTTGATGGACAACTTCCTCAAGACGCTCGACAGCCAAAAGTCGTTCTTCTACCAAAGCGACATCGACGAATTCCGCAAAGAGACGACCGAACTCGACGACCAACTCCGTCGCGGCAACATCGACTTCGCCTTCAAGGTGTTCGGCATCTTCCTGACCCGGCTCGACGAGCGGGTGAAGTGGGTGCAAGAACTGCTGGCTCAACCGTTCGACTTCACGGTCGACGAAGAGTTTACCCGCGACCCGAAGAAGGCCGAGTACGCCAAGACGCCGGAAGAAGCGAAAGACCTCTGGCGTAAGAAGGTCAAGTACGACCTGCTGGTGCTGAAGGCCACCGAGAAGATGGAAGGCCAAGAAGCCCGCGACAAGCTTTCGCGCCGCTACCTAGGCATTCAAAAGCGGATGCACCAGTTGAAGCATCACGACTTGCTCGAATGGTATCTCACGGCCATGACGACGGCCTACGATCCGCACACGACGTACATGTCGCCGTCGACGAAGGAGAACTTCGAGATCGCGATGCGGCTCCAGTTGGACGGCATCGGCGCGCAACTGCAATACGACGACGGCTACACGATCATCAACAAAATCATCCCCGGCGGGGCTGCGTTCAAAGACGGCAAGCTGAAGAAGAAAGACCGGATCGTCGGCGTCGGCCAAGGCAAAGACGGTGCGATCAAGGACACGACCGACCTCAGCTTGAACGAGACAGTCGAACAGATTCGTGGCAAGCGCGGCACGATCGTTCGCCTAGAAGTGATTCCGCACGGCAAGGCCGAGAAGGTGATCTACGACATCACCCGTGCTCAGATCGAACTCAAAGAGAGCGAAGCCCGGAGCGAAGTGATCGAGCAGGTCCGCGACGGCAAGGCCTACAAAATCGGCTTCATCCACCTGCCGAGCTTCTACATGGACATGGAAGGGGCTCGCCTGGGCTTGGCGAACTACAAGAGCACGACCCGCGATGTGCAGGCGATCTTGGCGAAGTTCCGCGAGCAACACGTCGACGCCGTGGTGCTTGACCTGCGGTTCAACGGCGGCGGCTCGCTAACCGAAGCGATCAACCTGACCGGCCTGTTCATCGACACCGGCCCGGTGGTGATGGTGAAAGACAAGGACGACAAGAGCCAGCCGTATAAGGATATGGACAAGGGTACCGCCTGGGACGGCCCGCTCGTCGTGATGGTCAACAAGTTCAGCGCCAGCGCCAGCGAGATCTTCGCCGGGGCAATTCAAGACTATCGTCGCGGACTGATCATCGGCGACCCGCAAACGCACGGGAAGGGAACTGTGCAAAGCTTGCTCGACCTCGGTCGGCAAATCTTCCCGATCCCGAACGCTCCGGACCTCGGCGCGTTGAAGCTGACGATGCAACAGTTCTATCGCCCGAACGGCGACAGCACGCAGAACCTCGGCGTGCAATCGGACGTAGTCCTGCCGTCGGTGACGGCGGAACTGGAAGTGGGCGAAGCGGACCTCGACCATGCCCTGCCGTTCGATCGGATTGCGGCCGAGCAGTTCGACAAGGTGAACTTCATCGACGCCCAGTTGATCGACCGCCTGCGGGCTGCCTCGAAAGAGCGGACCACGCAATCGACCGACTTTAAGA
>CAMCTH010000658.1 GCA_945877965.1 Planctomicrobium piriforme
GAACTGGTCGAGCAGACGCAGCAGATCGTGCGGGGTGTGCAACCGCAAGCTCTCCGCGACAACGGCCTGATGCGACAGCAGGTCGCGACGCAGTTGTCCGGCGTGCAGGCGGTCCTCGACGGTTTGATGGTCGATCGGCCGCGACGGCGGATCATCCGCAGCACGGCCACGACCGAGGCTAACTGATGGAACTCCTCATTCAACCGGACGGCACCGTCCGGGCGATCTACGACGAGACAATTCCTCTCGCAGCGCTCGGCTCGGTCGATATTCAACGGGCCAGTCACGTTGAGCCGACGACGGACGGCCGCTGGACGGCCGATCTCTCACCGGTCGGCGGTCCCAAGCTCGGCCCGTTCGCCCATCGCAGTGAGGCCCTCGACGCCGAGCAGCAGTGGTTGTTACGCCACTGGCTGACGCTGAGCGTCTGATTGTTCGTGTTCTTTCGCCGGACCGTTCGGTCCGACGTTCCTGGTTTCTTCTCTCCCAGGCGGTGCTGCGCGCAGGCCGTCACCATCCTTGAAAGGTTTTCCCATGACCCATGCCGATTTTGAGCAAGAAGTTTGTCAGGCCACGGGCGAAGAGTTGGACGTGATCCGCAATCGCGGGTTCAGTCTGCTCGTCATGCCCACGCGCGGCCCGCTGAGCGTCGACTGGGACGCGGTGCAGCAACTCGAACCGATGCGGTATCTGCCGCGACGCCGTCGTAAGCGCTGCGCCGCGTAGTTCGTCCGCCTATCTCACCCTCTCCCGCGCCGCTCGTCTCCGCGTGGGGACGGGCGGCGTGGGCTCTTTCCATCAGGAGTTCCCCTTTGATTACCGTTCCGCGTTCCATCTTGAAACGATTCCGAACGCTGTGCCGTCGCGGCGGGCTGCATAAGTATCGCGCCTCGAACGGCCCCGTCGTCACCTTGATTGGCGGTTCCGCTGGATACCGCATTCATGCGGTGTCCCCCGACCTGGCCATCGAGTACCGTCATTCCGATGCGTGTGACGCCGAGACGATCCGCTTGCCACTCGATGCCTTGGAAGCCTGCGAGGGCCGCGACGACGAGCCGGTCGTGATCGAAGCCCGCTCCGGCGGGAGCGCAACGCTTTCCTGGGGCGACCGAGGCGTGCCGCGTCAGAGCGAAGTCGAGCAACCCCAGCCCGGCACCATCGACTTCCCCGGCACGCCGACGACCTTCACGCCGAACGAGCCAGGGCTTTGGCCCGCTCTCCGCGATGCCGTCGCCACGACCGACGAATCATCGACGCGCTACGCGCTCGGCTGTTTGCACCTGCGGGGCAAGATCGGCCGGATCGACGCCACGGACGGTCGGCACATCCTTTCGCAAACCGGATTTCAGTTCGGCTTCGATGAGGACGTGCTCGTTCCGGCAAGCAAGATTCTCGGCTGTCGTGATCTGGACCTAAGCGAAGATGTTGCCGTGGGGCGAAGCGGTGAATGGATCGGCTTCGGCCTCGGTCAGACACTGGTGATGTTGCGAGTGCAGAAAGAGGGGCGATTTCCCAAGATCGACGAGATAATACCGACGCCGGAGCGGGCACCGTCGCGGTTGGAACTGTCGGCCCGCGACGCCGTGTTCCTACGTGATGTCATCCAGCGGTTGCCGAGCAACGATCCTCAGCACGCACCCGTCACACTCGATCTCAACGGCAAGGTGCTGATCCGTAGCCGGGACGCCGAGCAGTCGCGTCCGACCGAAGTCGAGTTGACTTCTTCCAGTTTGCACGGCGATCCGGTCTTACTCAACACCGATCGCCGTTATGTCGAGCGAGCGTTGCGACTGGGATTCCGCGAAGCGCACATCTACGGCCCGAACTCGCCGGTGCTGTGCCGAGACGATCGTCGCCGATTTCTTTGGGCGTTACTCGGGGTCGACAGTGCCATTCCCCGCAGCGACGACCCGATTCGCATTGAGTCATCGACCGTGTCCGTCTCGATCCCACGCACCCGCAAACACTCGGAGCCCGCCATGTCCGTCCAAAACTTACCGCCCGTAGTCGCGAACGAACCTGCCAAGCCGGTCCATCGTATCAAGCGACCCTGCTCGGTGACCAAGAGTGGACCGATCGAGCAAGCCATCGCACTGCGCGATGCGCTTCGCAACACGACCTCGGTCGCTCACCAACTCGTGCGGGCACTCAAGCAACGGCAGCGGCAGAATCGCATCGTTGAGTCGACGTTGGCCTCGCTCAAGCAATTGCAGAAGGTGGCGGGCTAGTTGTAGCTGCTCACACTCACAACCCTCACAGGAGAAGCTCATGCTCAAACTGAACGTCGGACTATCGAAGAAAATCGGCTTGCCCGATTACGGCTCACGCGGTGCGGCCGTCAGTCTGGAACTGGACCTTGAAAGCAGCCTCGTCGGTGAGCCCGACCGCCTCAAGGAACGGATTCGGCAACTGTTCGCGATGGCCAAGGCTGCCGTCGACGAGGAGTTGGCCGCGCAATCGCCTGCCAGGAACCAGACCAAGGGCGTTAACTCCGCCGGCAACGGCAAGTCACCTTGTAACGGCCATACCAACGGCGACCGACGCGACGGCACACGCCGAGCGACCGCGTCGCAGATTCGTGCTTTGGTCGCCATCGCCGAACGTCGCAAGCTCGACCTCGAAGGTTTGCTCGCCGAACGGTTCCATACTCGTGAGGCGGCCGAACTCTCGATCGTCGAGGCGAGCAGCCTGATCGACGAGTTGAAGGGAACGGCGAGCAACGGAAGCGGAGGCCGCCGATGATCGGCATACCCAGCCCGCCGCCGGTTATGTCGAAACCGACGTTCAGCCGCGACTACCTCAGCTACAGTTCGATCTCCGCTTATCAGAGGTGCCCCCTCGCGTTTTACTTCCGTTACGTCGCCCAGTTGCCCGAGCGAACCGTTTCGTCGAGCCTCGTCTTCGGCAGCGCCGTGCATCGTGCCGCCGAACATCACTTCAACGAATTGATGATGGGCAACGAGCCGCCCTCGGCCGAAGCCCTTATGGGTGAGTACGACGCGGCCTGGAACGAGTACGAACCGGCGAAGATCAGCTACGGGAAGGAGGAGTGCCGTGAGGAACTTCTGCCTTTGGCACAGCGCGTATTAGCCGCGTTCCAGACTAGCTCGCTCGCCAAGCCGGACGGCGTGATCCTCGGCGTCGAAGAGGAACTCCGGGGACCGATCGTCGATGGATGTCCCGATCTGCTGGGGCGAGTCGATCTGATCGTTGAGACGGCGGACGCTGTCATCATCACCGATCTCAAAACGGCCAGATCAAAATGGTCGCAGGGCCAAGTCGAAGAGTCGGCGGGACAGCTTTATCTTTATCACGAGTTATCGAAGTCGTTTGCTCCGCGAAAGCGGCTACGACTTCAATTCGCCGTCATCAGCAAGACAAAAACAC
>CAMCTH010000659.1 GCA_945877965.1 Planctomicrobium piriforme
AGATCGGATCGCTTAGGCTTTGCGTCAGCGGCAGATTCTTTTCGCCGCCGGCGTCGATCGTCGTCAGAGTCACGTCACGAGGCAACGTCGCCTCATCGACAAAGCGAGCGAGCACCAACAGGTCGCTACCGCGCTCGAGTTCGACATCGCCCGGTTCGACGGTGATTGCATACGAAGGTTGTGCCGTCGCCGCTGCCGTTTCTGCCCTGCTTGGAATGAATTCCGCCGACGATCGCGAGGCGACGGCTTGAACCCAGAGCGTCGCCAGCCAAAGGGCCAATCCCGACCATTGCAGGACGGACCACGCGGCCAGTTGTCGCTTTGGTAACGCCGCATTCCAACGATCGTGCGTGAGGCCGTGAATACGAGCCTGTTGAATGACCTGATCTTCGAGAAAGCCGTGACCGGCGAGCGGCGCTCGTCGCTCCAGGTCGTAGGCTGCGAGGAGTTTGGTTTGCAGATCGGGATGCGTCCGCTCGATCTCTGCAACGGTAAGGCGAAGGTTGGGGCGACGAAGTAGCGCGGCAGCCGCCACAACGAGGGCAGCGACAAGAGATCCCATAGCTAGCTGACCGCCGGGCCAAGCGACGCCGCGCGACCGAGCGACGAGGAAGATGGTCCAGGCTGCGGCGCACGCAATGAGCCAGACGAGCGTCAGGTTACGGAGGAGCGATCGCCGGCGCCCGCGATTCGCCACGGCCCGGATTTCGCGTTCGAGCGTCGCTCGTTCCATGATCTGCGTCTCCCTCGAAAGTTCCACTTCGGTCAGACCGCGACTTCACGCCGCGCGACCCGCCCGGCATACCACGTTTCCACGATCACCACGCCGAGCGCAACGGCGAGGCACCATCGCCACAGTTGCTGCCGAGCTTCCATCTCCAAGAACTGCAAACTTCGCTTCTCTTCAATCGTCGCCGGCATCGGCGCGGCGTCGGCCTTGGCCAACCGCACTCCGAGCGTTTCTAAGGCCTCATTGCCGAGCGGGGCGGTTTTCGATTCGTCGGCGGGGACGTTGGCGGCAATCCGTTGTAAACCGACCGACGAGCGGACCTCGTAGATGCCCGGCCCATCGGCGAGAACGAACTGCGGGACATCGGCCGCGACGGTCACTTCTCGTTTCGTCGGAGTGAAAATCGTCCACGGCCCGGCGACGCTGACTCTTCTCTCCCCTTGAGGGAGAGGAGCCGGGGGTGAGGGGGAAGGAGTTGCAAGCAGCTTCATCGACGTCGTCGTCGGCCCCTCATCCGGCCTTCGGCCCCGTTCTTCAGCGAGCGGAGAGGAGACCGCTCCTGACAGTTGTTGAAGATCGATCGCTTGGCCTGTTTCGAAGGCGAGGGCCGGCGGCGGTTTGCGCCAGCCAAGTTCGACGAGCATCGACGCGAGCGGCACGAACTTGCTCGAAACGCCGAGCTGACTTTCGCGCGGCTGCCAGCCGGAGGCGAACAGCACGATACGCCCCGCGCCGCGCGGTATCTCGACGATCGCCGGATCGCCCGAATCGAACCGGGCCGGCACCTGTACCTGCTTCAAGGCCGTTTCATCGAGCGCGATACGGCGGTGTCGCCAGAAGCGAATCTTGGAGAAGTCGGAATAGCGAGGGTCGTTGAACGGGGCGAATAGCGGATGCCGCAGATCGATCGTGCTCAGCAGCGCATACTCTTGCGATGTTTCGGCCTCGTCGATGCGAAGGCGATCCGCCTCCGCCAACTCCTTCGGGAGTAGTTTTCGCCACGGGTTACTTGCTGCGGTCGAGACGACGGCCGCCACGACGATCCCGGCATCGAGCCGCGCGGCGACGACTTCATTCCAAGCCGGCGGCAACTCACGATCGCCGGTGACGACGATCATCGCCACATCGTCCAGTTCGCGAGCCGTCGGCGTCCGGATCTCGGCCGAGTGCGGATCGACGGTCTCGACCGCGACGCTGCGACCGCCGGAAATGGCGCTGCAGGCGCGTTCCAAAAAGTAGCGGAGCGATTGCGGGTCTTCGGCTTTTTCGTCCGACAAGTGGAGCACGCGAACCTGTTCGCGCGTCCGCGGCACGAACCAGAGCGTATTGTCGAACGACTCCTTGTCGCCAGTTAGGATCAACTCGGCAACGTCGCCGGGAGGGAGCGGCGGAACGCGAACGACGCGCGTCTTGCCGGCCGGAACATAGGCTTCCACCTTCAAGTCTCCGTCTGGAGGCATCAAGTCCGGCGGAGTGGGAGTGAGCGACGGTTGGACTTTCCAACGCAATGTGAATGATTCACTCTCGGAGTCGGCGGCGTTCGTCACCAGTACCCGCGGTCGCATCGCACCGGCCTCCGCATCGGCGGCATCTTCGCGGACTTCCAGCGGATGCAGGCCGGCGTTCGTCGCGGCATGGGCGAGGCCGATGATCTCGACGTCGACTCGTTTTGGCCACTCGACCGCTTGCAGGCCGGCGATGCGGCTGCCGCTTTGCACGTCGCTGATGAGCACGATTCTTCGCGAACGTTCTGCCGCGCCGGACTTCTGGTCTTGATCGGCGGCATCAAGCGATTCGACGGCGGTCAGCAAGGCGTCGTCGAGTCGCGTACTCGACCAACCGGGGGAAAGCCCGATCAGCGCGGCGCTAACGAGTCCGGCCCGTTCGGTCGGCGGCGCGGCTCGCCAAGCGTCGAACGTGACGAGCGACTGCGTCTTGTCGGCGAAGGTCGCAACGCTCACTTCATCGTACGGCGTCGCGGCATCGACGATCTTTTGCGTCTCGCGCACCGCTCGCGGCCAGAGATCGCCGCGACGCATACTCGCGCTGACGTCGACGAGAACGACGAGTCGTCGTCCCGCGGGAACCGTTTCCGATTGTTCCAGCAGTTGCCGCAACAACGGTCGGCCGAACGCGAGGCCGAGTAGCAATAGCACGGCTGCCCGCAACAGCAGCAAGGGCCAATTCTCCAGCCGGCTGCGACTCGTCAGTCGCGGCGGCGACGGCGTGAGGAACATCAACGTGCTAAACGGCAGTCGCCCTTGCGGCGTGCGTCGAAACAGATGAAACAAAATCGGCAGCGAGATCGCTGCGATGCCGGCGGCAAGGAACCACGGCGCGAGAAAGCTCATGCCGACCTCCCGGCGCCGGACTTTGAGCCCGATGAACTCGTGCCGGTCATGGCGCGACGGCGAGTCGCCCGACCGCGCATGCCGCGCGAATGGAGATAGTCGGCCAAGGCCTGTTCCAGCGGGCGATCGGTCGGCGTCGGCAGGAGTTCGATGCCGAGTTGATCGACGATCGTCTGCAGTTGTCGTTGGTGTTCTTGAAAGCGGCGTAAGTATTCGTCCCGCGTCGCTTGCGGATCGACGTATAACTCGCGACCGCTTTCGACGTCGACGAACAGCGAGGCTTCGGTGAAGTCGAACTTCGTCTC
>CAMCTH010000660.1 GCA_945877965.1 Planctomicrobium piriforme
TACTCCGATTTAACGACTTACGCCTGCGACGGTTACGTCGCCCTACGCCTCTTGGGCCCCGGGGCGATTGTGTTCGACGATGAACGTTTTCCGCGTGACGACCGGCCCGCCGGGGAGCGTAATCTCCGGGACGGCCCGATAGTGCGAGGTCCACTTTTGCGGGGTGACTTCGCAGCTCACATAGCCCCGCTCGGCGCTGTGATAGCGGACGAACGGGTTCTCGACCATCATCGCCGGCGTGCCGTCGTTCGGCTTGCCGTTGCCGCCGGACGAGATCGACGTGCCGACGAACTCTGTTGCGACCGTCGGGGCTTTGCAATCGTGCGGCACGGCCTGCAGGTCGTTCACCCAGTTGGTGTGGATGTCGCCGGTGAGGACAACCGGGTTCAATTCCTTGTGGGCCGCGAAGTACTGCAGCACGCGCTGCCGATTCGCTTCGTAGCCCGGCCATTGGTCCATGCTGTGCGTCGTCTCTTCGCCGGCCTTGCGATCGGCCAGGGCCATCATCACCTGCTGCGTGATGACGTTCCACTTCGCCGCGCTGTCGTCCAACGTCCGATAGAGCCATTTCTCCTGCGCTTCGCCGAGCAACGATTGTTTCGGGTCGAGCGCCTCGGGGCATTGCGGCTTGTTGCCGTCGCCGCACGGTTGGTCGCTGCGATATTGCCGCGTGTCGAGCATCGAGAAGTTCGCGAGATTGCCGTAGCCTACGCTGCGATACAGCTTCATGTGCGGGCCCTGCGGCAGTTGCGCGGCCCTCAGCGGCATGTGTTCGTAATACGCTTGATAAGCGTTCGCGCGGCGGGCCAGAAAGTACTTCGGCGTCACGCTCGTCTCTTCCGAGATATCGCCGGCGCAGTTGTTGTCGAACTCGTGGTCGTCCCAGGTGACCAACCACGGACACATCGCATGAGCCGCCTGCAGATGCTCGTCGGTTTTGTACAGCGCGTGGCGATTACGGTAGTGATCGAGTGTGACGATCTCAACGCTGTTGTGCTTGCGGATCGGGGCCTTATCGTTCGTCTTGCCTTCGTAGATGTAATCGCCCAAATGCGCAATAATGTCCAAGTCCTCGCGGGCCATATGTTGGTAAGCCGTGTAGAGCCCGGTCTCCCAATGCTGGCACGAGACGAAGGCGAACCGCAGACGATCGACGGCGTCGCCCGGTTGCGGTGCGGTTCGAGCGCGGCCGACGGGGCTCGTCGCCTCGGCGACGGCGAAGCGATACCAATACCAACGATTCGCAGCGAGGCCCGGTACTTCGACGTGCACCGAGTGCGCCAGTTCCGGCGCTGCGACGGCCGTGCCGTGGGCGACGATTTTTTTGAACGCGTCGTCGGCCGCCACTTCCCAGCGGACTTCGACGCTTTCGCGCGGCATACCGCCGCCGTCTGCGAGCGGTTGCGGAGCCAAGCGGGTCCAGATTACGAAGCCGTCGGGGAGCGGATCGCCCGACGCGACGCCGAGCGTGAACGGGTTGTCCTTGAGCGCGAGTCGCCGCCGTGCGAAGGCCGACTCCGGCGAACCGAGCAACGGCCAAGCCGCCGCAGCCGCGCCGAGTTTCAGCATGGCGCGACGATTCCAACTGCGAGCGGGAACGTTGAGGCGGAAGGCGCTCATCGGGCGATGCTCCGGAGAAACGAGATTTCAAATTTCAAATCGCGGGCGAAATGCACCCCTCACCCCAACCCTCTCCCGCAAGGGGAGAGGGGGCCAAACCACGGAGCATTATTTTGTCGTGATGCAATACAAATGCTTCTTGCCGCGGACGTACAACTTGCCGTCGCTCGCGGCCGGTGAGGCGAGAGTTTCGTCTTCGAGTTGGTTCTCGGCCAGCTTCGTGAAGGCGTCGGCTTTCGCGTCGATCACCGTGCAGAGGCCAGCCGTGTTCAGGAAGTACACTCGCCCGTCGGCTGCAATCGGCGACGCTTTGTAATCGCCCGGGATCCGTTCTTTCCAGAGCAGCGCGCCGGTTGCGGCATTCAGACATTGCGCGATCCCTTGGTCGGCGACGATGAAGATGCGACCGTTCACGATAACGGGGCAGCAGGTGTCCGGCGTCGCTTCGGTATGACGGAACGCGACGGATGCTTCTTCGAGCTTTCCGTTGCCGCCGAGCTTTACTGCCACCAAGTCTTTCTTCTGCCCACGGGTCGCGTAGGCCATGTCGCCGGCGATGACCGGGCCGGTGATGGTCCGTCCCCCGGTGAGGCCGTCGAGATACCAACGTTGCTTGCCGCTCAGCGGATCGTAGGCGTCGATCTGATTCCCTCCCATGACGATCATCTCCGGACCGGCCGGCGTCGGATGGAAGATCGGCGTCGTGTATGAATCGCATTGCTCAGCCTCGGCGACCGTCATTCGCGGCGTGTACCACCGCACCGCGCCGGTCCGCTTGTCGTGGGCGACGACGTAGCTCAATGCTTGCTTCGGCGGCGGATCGCCGGCCGCGCCGACGAGCGAGTCTTGCATGCAGACGCTAATCAGCAGTTCGCCGTGGAGCACGGGACTGTTCGCGTGGCCCCACCAGATGCTGTACGGGCCGTAATCGTCTTGCAGGTTCCGCTTCCAAAGCTCCTTACCGGCGAAATCGAACGCGGCCAAGTCGCCGTTGCCGAAGTGGACGTAGACCGTCTCGCCGTCGGTCACCGGCGACGGGCTCGCGGCGTTGTGCAGGCGATGAAACTTTTGCACCGAGCGCTTCGCCGCTTCGCGGACGGTCTCGGCCGCCCCGACGTCGCGGGTCCAAACGATCTTGCCGTCCGACGAATTCAACCGCAGCAACTGCAGCTTGCCGTCGTCGTGCTGCACGGTGAGGAACAGCGCCTCGTTCCAAACGGCAGGCGTGCTCGTCCCCCAAGCCGGCAACTCCGACTTCCACGCGATGTGCGAGGTCTCGCTCCAAGTGAGCGGCAAACCGGTCTCGCGCACCACGCCGTCGCCGCCCGGCCCCCGCCACTGCGGCCAAGGCTCGGCGTTGGCAAAAGAGCCGAACGACGAAAGTAACACGAACAGAACGAGCGGTGAGATACGCGTCATTTCAAATTATCCCGTGAGACGAAGATGCTTAGCCGCCGCGTCCTCGCGGCGATCTGCTGCATGAAATTTCAGATTCGGTCGGCCATCGTAAGCACCTGGTCGAGGACGACCGGGCTAAGCGATGTATTTTAACGAGGCGTCGTTCAATCTTTCACGTTCCGTAAATCGGCGGGCAGCACGTCATTGTCCCCTTTGCGCAACTCAGCCAGCAGCGCTTTCATTTCCGCCAGCCGTTGCGGCTCACTCGACGCCAGGTCCTGCGTTTCGCTCGGATCGCGGTCGACGTTGTAGAGTTGCAACTCGTCCGAGTCGTCGCGGCCCGGTGTGCCGCGGTCGAAGACGATCA
>CAMCTH010000661.1 GCA_945877965.1 Planctomicrobium piriforme
TCGCTCGCGTTGGCAACGTTGAAGTCGGTGCTGTTCGACATTCAAGCCAAGCTCAAGAACGTCCCCGCCGCCCACACCGTCCGACTCAGCATGCTCACGACCGTCATCGACGGCCTGAAACAAGTGGCCCGCAACTTGGAAACGGCCGCCGACACCGACCACAGTTTGGTCCGCGCGCATCTCGACCTCGGCGATATCTTTCTGCAGGTCGGCGGCGGCGAGAGTGCCGGAGCGACGGTCGAAGCGCAACGTCAATTCGAGCGCGGAGTTGAAGTGGCGAGCAAGCTGCACGCGACCGATGCCGGAAGCGTCCCGGGCCGAACGGATTTGGCGTCGGCCTATCAGCGGATGGGAGACGTTAGCATGCAGCGAGGCAATCTGACGGCCGGCGTCGATTGGCTTCGCAAGTCGCTCGAACTGCGGCAGAAGCTCGTCGACGAACTCCGCGCCGACGCCGCCAAACAGCGTGATCTCGCCGCCTCGCTGCAGCGGCTCGGAATGGTGCACGAACAACTCGGTGACTTGCCCGCCGCGCTCGACTACTACGACAAGTTTCTCCAACTCTCGCAGCAGATCGCCGAGCGTGATCCGAAAAACGTCGAAGATCGCCGCAATCTGTCGGTTTCTTATGAGCGGATGGGAGACATTCGGCTGCGGCAGCGCGACGAAGCGGCGGCCGAGGACTTTTTCCGCAAGAGCCTGGCGGTGCGGCGTGCGCTAGCCGACGAGATGGACGATAACCCCGTCGCGCAGCGCGACGTCTCGGTGACGCTCGATCGGCTCGGCGATCTGGCGCTCAAACGGGGCGACTCTGCGGCGGCCGGCACGTTCTTCGAGCAAAGCCTGGAGTTGCGGAAAAAACTCTTCGATGACGATCCGAACAACGCCCAGGCTCAACGCGATCTGCTGGTGTCGTACGCCTTGCTCGGCGACGTCTCGCTCGGGAAGCAGGACGTTGAAAAGTCGGCGGGCTATTACCGACAGTATCACGATCTCGCGCAAAAGCTCGCGGCCGGCGATCCCGACAACATACAACTCCAGCGCGACTTGGCGACGTCGTACGATCGCCAAGGGTACGTCATGTCTCAATCCGGCAAGGCGGTCGAGGCTCGGGAGTTCTATCGCAAGAACTATGAACTGGTGAAGCGGTTGGCCGAGGCCGATCCGTCGAACAAGCCGATTCGTCACGACCTAGCGACGGCCTGCGCCACGCTCGGCGACTTGAGCTTGCAACTCGCCGACGTCGCCGCGGCCCGATCGTATTTGGCCGAGTACCTGTCCGAGACGCGCCGCCGTGCCGTGGATCATGCCGAGGATCGCTCGGCCCGCCGCGCTCTGACGGACGCGCTGCTCCGCAACGGCGACCTGCATCTGCGCTTATTGGAATTGCCGACGGCCGCGACGGAGCTACGAGAAGCTCATGACCTGGCGCTCCGTTCGACGGCGTCGGAGCCGAACGATCAGGGGAGCCGAATGTACTTGGCGAACGCACTGAGTATGTTGGCGCAACTCGAAATCCAACAGCGCGACGCCGACGCAGCGGAGAAGCACGCGACGGGCGGTATCGCCGAGATGCGCCGCGCCGGCGAGAAGGGGGACGCAGTGCTCAAGGCGCAGGTAGACGCTTGGGTCAAAGAGCAAGAAGCCGTCGCGGCGCAGTGTCGCCTGGCGCAGCGCGCGGTCGACGATCCGTCGGCGGCCGAGAAGCAGCCGGCCGAGATGATCGACGAACTGCTCGATTTTGCGGCTTATGCACTGTGGAAGTCGAAAGGATGGGAAACGGCTCGTCCGCTCGTCGAAAAGATCGCGCAACGCGACCCGAACGAGGGCGGTGGCCCGTTTCTGGCGGCCCGACGAACTGCCGCGGCCGCCGCCGCTCTCAAGTCGGACGATCACCTGCGTAAAACGTTAAGCGATCAAGCGATCACCTGGCTGCAAGCGGCGCACAAGCTGAAAGCGTTCGCCAATCCAGTCACGGCGGCGCAATTGGAGTTCGCCGCCGACTTCGAGCCGTTGCGAACGCGGCCCGAGTTCATCACGTTGCTCGAAGAGGTCCATCGTAACCGCGCGGCCGCAGCGGCGAAGCCGCCGCAAGCGAAGCCGAACTAAGCCCGCGGCACGCCGTAGCACGAAGGGTCGGTCGATCCCGACACGTCGAGGGCCACGCCGCCGATGAGATAGCCGCCGTCGATTCCTTGCAGCCGAAACTTGCAGGCGTCCCAGGCGATCGGCTCGCCGTCGCCGATCGGGCAGTACTCGCGATAGCGATGCGTCCCGCCGTGGGCCAGCACCTCGAGATCGTGCTCATGCGCCGGCTGGGCCCACTGCTGCGGGAAGATGTCCATGTCGGTCTTGCCGTAGACGGCGTCCGTCGTGAGATTAAAAATCTCAAGCATCCGACGGTTCATGAAGACGTACTTCCCCTCGGCATCCTTGATCCAGGCCAACATCGGGCTGTGATCCATGAACGCCTGGAACCGATTGCGCGCCTCCTGGAGATCGCGCATCTGCCGCTTTTGCTCGGTGATGTCCGTCGCAATTCCGCAGACCGACGACGGTTGGCCGGGTTCTCCGGGGATCGCGAACTTGACGGTCACATACTCGTGCAAGACGCCGTCGACCGGGATCGTCTCTTCGATCGTCAGGCCGTACTCCATATTCACGGCGCGACGGTCGTTCTCGATGACCGCATCGGCGGCTTCTTTCGGTAGGATGTCGTAGTCGTTCTTGCCGAGAATCGCCCTCGGCTCCAAGCTGAAGAGCCGTTCGTGTTCGCGGTTGGCAAGTTCGTAGCGACCGAGATGGTCTTTGACGAAAATGACCGCCGAGGCTTTATCGATGATTTGCTCTAAACGGGCGCGGCTCAAAAGCAGCGCGGCGGCGGCCGAGTCGCGCTCCATATTGGCCGCTTCGAGCGGATCGAGCAGCGGCAACCGGGCGGTGATGACCGAGCCGCGATTCGGTGCGGCGTCGATGCAGACGCTGCCGCCGACCGCCGCGGCTCGCTCGTGCAAGCCGCGCAGTCCGTACTTGTCCGGATCGACGTTCTGGGGGTCGAAGCCGCGGCCTGCATCGGATACTCGCAGCACGATGCGGCCTTCGTCGCGGCGTAATTCCACCTCAGCCGACTCCGCGCCGGCGTGGCGATGGACGTTCGTCAGCGCTTCTTGGATCAAGCGATAAACGGTCGTCTCGATCATCGGCGACATTCGCCGGCCTTCGAGATTGTAATGCAGACGTGACCGACAGAAGTCCAAGTTAGTCAGGAATAGTGAAGACTTCCGTTATTGCTGAGGAAAATGACTGGTTTTGTCTATTGGATTGGGCGCCTGGCGCTAGACTGTCGGAGTGACTCGAATTGGGCTGATTTACCGGACGGAACG
>CAMCTH010000662.1 GCA_945877965.1 Planctomicrobium piriforme
CCCGGACCGTAATACTCCCTGATGTGGCCTGTAGTACCGCCGTTGTCTTGCCAATCGGCAGGGCGCGTCATCGAGGTGATTATTTCGATAAGCGACTCGAAGCTAGGTTGCGACGCCGTCGGGTCATTCGGTGCCACGACGAGATCGTGTACTTGATACAAGCGAACGATCAAGTTTTCCGGCTGCGATGCGGCGGCTTTCGTCGTGATTAGCATTACATCGTTCTTGATCAGCGTCGTCAGACCTTGTCCATCAAGTATCAGCCGTAACGCACTGTTCAGCGTCGTGTCGCGCAAGGATTTGGTGATCGGCGTTTCCGAACCTTTGCCGTCTGCAGCGAGGGCTTCCGTATCGAGTTCAATGTTGATCTCGTGTCGCTTTTTCAGTTGCTGAACGACGTCGCCGAGTTGCGTGTTAAGAAATTCGATTTCGGTTGCTTGTTCGAGTGCCGCGAGAATCTTCTTCTCCGTCTCGCTCTGTTCGAATATCACCTTGCCCGGCGGCCACGTTTGCGGCGACGGCAGCGATGTCGCAGCAGGGAGTGGTTTCGATTCCGCCGTCTTCGGCGGCGCCGGGGCGTCGGCGCGCGTGGCGAGTTGCGTCGTTGTGAAGAATGCGGCCAGCAAGAGTCCGCCGCCGAGCAATCCGAGCTGAATGCGTGACATGGTCGTGCGCCGCCGCCGCGGCCTCCTGAAATAAGAAATGATGCACCGACGTGCGAGCCGAGAAGTGAGCTTGGATTGTAACCCGGCAGGGCTACGGTATCCAAACGCGCGGCTTGGATACATCGCCTTCGGACCGTCAGAACATTCCGCCGCCGATGCCGCCGCCGAAACCGCCATGGCCGATGTGGATACGAACGGACGTCGGCTTCACGCTGAATCGTTTTAGCTGCAGTTTGAACACGTCGGATCGCTGAGCTCGCCGCAAATACTTCAGCAGTTGCTCGACCTGCTCATGTCCCGACTCGTCGGATTGAACGGCCAAGGCCAACGTTCCCGGCTGATCGACCATCCACACAAACGGACACGAGCCGTTGCAATCCCAGAAGGGCATCTGCACGAAACAGGTGATCAGCTCGATCAGAGAATCGAAGTCGACTTCGGCCGCGGACAGACGGCCGGGCCACGCAACGAGGTCTTGCACGGGATAGATGCGCAGCATCATGTTTTCGCGATCGCCCGCGGCAGCCTTGGTGGTGACGACGAGCGCGCCGTTCTGAATCAGATAGGCTAATCCCTGGCCGTCGAGCACCAACCGCAGCGCGCTGCGGAGCGTGGTCCGGCTCACCTTTCGGGTCAGCGGCGTCTCGGGCCCTTTGCCGTCGGCGGCGAGTGCCATGAGATCGAGTTGAATCGGAATGGAATGCTGCTTCTCCAACTCGTGAACGGCATCGCCCAGCTTCAGTTCCTTCCAATCGAGTGCAGCGGGGCGTTCGAGCGCGGCGCGAATCTTCTTCTCCATATCGCTTTGCTCGAACAGAACCGTCTCCGACGGAGGACGCACCGCCTCGGCATCGCCCGGCGGTATGTTCGTGTCGACTTCCCGCGGCTGCGGGGCGGACTCGGGCGCCGCAGGCTCTTGCGGCACGGCGTGCGTTGTTTTCGCACCGGGTTTTGCGGCCTCCTGCTCCGACTTTTGCGCAGGTGCCGGCGTCGGCATCGTCCGTTGCTGCGTCACGGTGAAGGGTCGCTTCGCCTGCGCCGCCGCCAACTGCGGGTCTTTCGCGCGACGCAACGTAACGAGTAATCGCTCGATCTCGCGATGGCCCATCTCGGTATGCAGGATCGCCAATGCCAGAACGCCGGGCATGTCCACCGGGCGAGCTAGCGCGATCGTGCCGCCGTTGTCACTCCAGTCCATCGGACGCGCCGCATGCAGCAGGCGGATCAAGCCGTCGAAGTCGGGGTGTCGCGCAGCGGCGTCGTTCGGGGCCGTCACCAAGTCGTGGACCTGATAGACTCGCACCGACAGATTTTCCGGCTGCGACGCTGAGGCCTTGGTCGTGATGAGCAACACCTCGTGCCTGACGAGATACGTCAACCCATGTCCCGAGAGCAGGTGCGCCAAAGCCTCGGCCAAGGTCGGGTCTGGTTGCACGAACGAGATCGGCGTTTCGGTTCCCTTGCCGTCGGCAGCGAGCGCTTCCGTATCGATGACGACGTCGATATCGAATTGTTCTTCGATCCAGGCGGCGACGTCGCCGAGCGGCGTGTCTTCGAACGAATAGTCGGCCCGCTTGGCTATTGCCGTGCGGACGCGCGCGGCGGCCGAACTTTCGTCGCGGATGACGTCGCCCGGCGGAAGTTCGATCGGAGCGGCAGGGGGCGCGTAGGTCGAAACTTCGTAGCGAACTTCCGGTACTTGCTGGGCTGCCGTCTGTGCTGCGAGCAAGGCGATGACCGCCAAGCACCCGCAGGCGAGGACAAAACGGCGATCAAAGGCGCGCATGCGTTGCATCCTCAAGCCAGCGAACGAATCAGATCATTGGCAACAGATGACCATAATCAGATGGCGTCATCTGTCGCAAATCGAAACAAGCCGCGTCGCTACGGTATCCAAACTCGCGGCTTCGATGCGTCGCCGTCCAGAGTCGGGCCGTCGGAGCGGCGGCGGGCTTTGATGCGGACGTACGGGGCGATGAACGCCGCGCGGTGCCCGAAGTCGCCGACGGCGGCGTCGGCCTTGGCATGCAACGGTTCCAAGAGATCTTCGATCACGAAGCCGGCCCGACAGATGCCGCCGACAAGTTGCTCCCAGCGGTGCAGGAACTCGAGCGTCCCTTCTTCGCGCAAACGACTGCCGACGACCGGCGGCAGCGGACCGGTGCGATAGTATGGCTCGCTCAACTCGTAACCGCGACCGCTCGGGCGTTGTTCGGCCTGCAAACTCTGCGGCGTTTTGTGTTGGCTCACGTACAAACCGCCGGCGACCGTCACGCGGGCCACTTCGCGAAAGATCGGCTGCACGTCGGGCAGGTAACAGGTGCTGACCGGATGGACGACGATGTCAAACGATGCGGTCGCCAGCATCGAGAGATCGTCCATCGACGTTTCGATGGTGCGGACTTGCAGGCCTCGCTCGGCCGCGGCGGTCCGATCGAGAACCAACTGCTCGGGACTGATATCGACGACGGTGACGATCGCGCCGGCCGCGGCATAGAGAATGCTTTGGCTGCCGCCGCCCGAGGCGAGGCAAAGTAATCGCTTGCCGGTGACGTTGCCGCCGAGCCAGCCGGCTTTGTCGACCGTGCCGAGCGGATCGTGAACTTCATCGTCGTCGGCGGGGCGCGTGAAGCATTGCTTCTTCTGCACGAGTGCGTCCCACGCGCGGCGGTTTTGATCGCGGATGAAGTCGTTCATCGAAAGGGGGAAGGCGGAT
>CAMCTH010000663.1 GCA_945877965.1 Planctomicrobium piriforme
CTGATCCGAGCCGCGCACGTCAGTAAGCGGTTCTGCTCGGCAGGCCGCCACGGGAAAAGGCTTACGCCGTCGGGATCGTTTCGCCGCGGGTGAGGTCTTCGAGCGATTGGCGGGCGCGGATCTGCAAAGCCTTGTCGCCGCGGACGAGCACTTCGGCGGCCAGCGGTTTGCTGTTATAGTTCGAGCCCATCGCGAAGCCGTAAGCGCCGGCGCATTCTAAGACGAGCAACTCGCCGACTTGCGCCTGCGGCAGGTTGCGCGTAATGACGAAGCCCCCCTCGCCTTGCGTAAAGATGTCGCCGCTCTCGCACAACGGGCCGCCGACGACGGCGTCGACCATCGGCCGAGTGCCATGCTGCGGCTCGTTCGAGTCCAACGGGCCCGGCACGATCGACATCGGATGGTGCGATCCGTACAGGATCGGGCGAGCCAAGTTGTTGAAGCCCGCGTCGAGCAAGTAGAACGTGTTTTTGCCCATCTGCTTGATCGCGCGGATTTCGGCGACGAGGAACCCGCTCTCGGCGACCAAGTAGCGGCCCGGTTCGAGTTCGAGCGTCAGCTTGTGCCCGAACTCCTTTTCGAGCCGTTGTCGCGAAGCGTTCCAGAGGTCGTAGTATTTGGCGACGTCGACGTAGGTGTCGCCGGCCTTGTAGATCGTCGGCAAGCCGCCGCCGGCGCTGATCGTCGTCAGCGTCCGACCGACTTGCTTGGCCAACGTTTCCATCGACCCGCAGACTTGCGAGAGATGCTCGAGGTCGGTCCCCGAGCCGATGTGCAGATGCAGGCCCGTAACGGTAAGGCCGTGACGATCGGCGAGAACCAGAACCTCGTTGAGTTGTTCGTGCCAAATGCCGTGCTTCGATTGCTCGCCGCCGGTGTTGGTCTTTTGGCTGTGGCCGTGCCCGAAGCCGGGATTGATGCGGAGCGTGATGTTGCCGCC
Source organism: Planctomicrobium piriforme (assembly GCA_945877965.1). GTDB lineage: Bacteria > Planctomycetota > Planctomycetia > Pirellulales > PNKZ01 > CAMCTH01. Next base: position 941 of record CAMCTH010000663.1, read on the forward strand.
GGGCTTGCGCCGACCGTACTGCTCGATCATGTCGGGCGAGCCGCAGTTGACGTGCAGATCATGCTTCAGCACCAACTCCAACGCCTCGCGATCAAAAATATCGGAGGTGTAGACGATCGGATGCGGCGCGTCTTTGGTCGCGCCGTGCGGCTTGAAGCCTGCGGTCAGCGCGCGATGAATTTCGCCGGCGCTCACGGCATCGACCAGCACGCCGTTGCGGCGAACGAGGTCGAGGATCGCGATGTTCGAGTTCGCCTTCTGCGCGAAGCGAGTAACGTCGAACACCTTGAGGTCGTTGATCTTCTTGACGATCGTCGCTTCGTCGTAAACGTAGGTCGGCGTGCCGAATTGCTTGGCGATGTCGCGGACGGCGACGCTGCCGATGTGCGTGCGGGTGGGGGAGAACATGCGAGGAGGAGTTGCCAGTGGTCGGTGGTCAGTTGTCAGTGTGAGAATGGAAGAACCGCTTACTGACGCGCGCGGCTCGGACGGAAGTCTTTCCGAGCCGCGCACGTCAGTAAGCGGTGGCAGCGGTGATCGGTCGCGCTCCGCGCGCCGGGCAAGCCCGACGGCTAATCGCACCCCTCATCCGTCCGCTGCGCGGACACCTTCTCCCTCAAGGGGAGAAGGCAAGTCAACGCAGTTCTCCGACAAGGAGAAAGACGAAGAACTACTTCTTCGCCTTCTTCTTGGCCGACTTTTTCTTCGTCGACTTGGCGGCGGCCTTCGGTGCGGCGGCGGCTTTCTTGGCCGGCTTCTTGGCTTCGCTCTTCGCTGCACTCTTCTTGCCGCCGAAGATGCTGTCCCAGTTTTGCGTGAACTTCGGGCTCGGGCCGGAACGGACGATCGGACCTGACATGGCTAGCAACTCCTACGACTTCGTACGAAAAGAAATGCGAAACGGCTCGCCGGGCGGCAAATCGCACACTCGCGACGCCCCGGAGCCGAGTTATAATCCTAACCGAATTGCGGTCGCTGTCGAATGCCCGCCTACGATCTATCCTCCGTCGCCCTGGAGATGAGCATCATGAACGACTCCCTGCGCTCGATCCGCCCCCTCGCCAAGTGCTCGCTCGTCGTTGCTACGACGCTTGCGGCCGTAGCTTGGTTCGCCCCCTTCCCGACGACCGCGTCGGCCGCCGATCCCGCCCCGCCGCCGGCCGGCACTTCGCTGAAGACGCACGTCCGCTGGACGACCGGCCTGGCCTTTTCGCCCGACGGCAAACTGCTGGCCTCGGTCGGCGGCGAGAGTCTGCTCTATCGGCCGGGCGACGTTCGCCTCTGGAACCCCACGAGCGGCGAGTTGGTGCAGAAGCTCGACGGCCATGCCGCCAGCGTCTGGTGCGTTGCGTTCTCGCCCGACGGCAAGACGTTGGCGACCGGCTCGTACGACGGCCTCGTCAAGTTGTGGGACGCGACGACCGGCAAAGAGAAAGCGTCGTTCCAAGCGCACACGCCGTGGGTCAAGGCGCTCACGTTCGCCCCGGGCAGCGGCCTGCTGGCGACCGCCGGCGAAGACGGTCTCGTCAAGCTCTGGGACCTGAGCTCGGCCGAGCCGCAAGCGAAGCAGACGTTCAAAGGACACACGGCCGCCGTGACCGCACTGCTGTTCACCCCCGACGGCAAGACGCTCGTCACCGGCAGCGACGACCAGACGATTCAAACCTGGGACGTTGAAAAAGCGACCTCGACGGCGAAGCTCGAAGGGCACGCCGGCCCGGTGTTGGCGCTGGCGTGGCTCGACCCGGGCAAGACGTTCGTCTCGTCGGGCGAAGATCGCGATCTGATTCTTTGGAAACTCGGCGACGCGAAACCGACCGGCCACTTGCCGACGCAACGGAATTGGGTGACGTCGTTGGCTGCCACGAAAGACGGCAAGCTGCTCGCCGCGTCAGGCTACGACCGCACTGTGCGACTGTGCGATCCTGTCAAGAAATCTGAGACAAATGTGCTCGATGGTTTCACGACGACTGTCTGGAGCGTGGCGGTATCGAGCGACGGCAAGCTGCTCGCGGCCGGCGGCGCGTACGATTCGACCGACAGGATTCCGTCGATCCGCGTCTGGCAACTTGCCGATCGCAAGGAATTGTTCGCGGTCGAGCGGCCGGCCTCGACCGTCGGCGCGAAGTTGAATCCGCCGTGGACTGCCCCGCCGCCGAAGCCCGCCCCGACGGAGCCGGCCGGCACAGCGGTTGCACCGGAGAAGAAACCCACGGAACCGGCGAAGCCCGCCGCCGTGAAGCCCGCCGAGCCGACGAAAAAGCCGGACCCCAAGCCCGCCGCGAAACCGGCGACGCCCAAACCGGCAGCACCGGCGACCAAAAACGATGCGAAGAAAGAAGACGTGAAGAAAACGGAATTGAAAAAGAAATAGCGATCTCGAACGTATACGGGGATCGCAAGCAGAACCGCTTACTGACGTGCGCGGCGCGGAAA
>CAMCTH010000664.1 GCA_945877965.1 Planctomicrobium piriforme
CCATCTATGAAAAGGCACCGAACGCCGGCAAGTGGTTGCTCGAGATGCCGATTCTCGACGCCTTCGGCGGCCCGCTGAAGCCGCAACAAGTATGGCTCCCCGAGCTCACTTGGAACAACAACTTCAAGAACGTCGCCCGCTTCGATCGCTGCGTGACGTGCCACCAAGGCATCGACAAGACCGCCGCCGGCTCGGCCGTCAATCCGGCCTACGCGCACGAATTCGATCAGATCATCGCCCTGGAGACGCCGAAGACCGAGCCGAGCCCCGATGATTTCGGCAAGCCGCTCAACGAACGTCTTCGCGACACCTACGGCATGATGCTCGCCGGCGAAGGTCTGTTCCAACCGAACGACGTCACAGTCGAAGCCGTCTTCACCGGCGGCGCGGCGATCCGCTCAGGTCTGCAAGCGGGCGACGTCATCGCCAGCGTCGGCGGCGTGAAGGTCACGAACCTCGATCAAGCCAAGAACTACTTGCTGCAAAGCGTCGCTTGGGGCAAGCCGTTGCAAGTCGGCATCCGCCGCGGCGTGCCGCATCCGTATGCTTCGCACCCGCGACTCGATCTGTTCGTCGGCTCACTGAGCCCGCACAAGGTCGGCGACTTCGGCTGCACGATCTGTCACGAAGGACAAGGGAACGCCACGGCGTTCAAGTGGGTCTCGCACACGCCGAACGATCCGGAGCAAGCCGCCAAGTGGGCGCGCGACTGGGGTTATTTCAATAACCACCACTGGATCTATCCGATGCTGCCCGAGCGGTTCCAAGAAGCGAACTGCTTGAAGTGTCACCACGACGTCACCGAACTGAAGTCGAGCGATCGCTTCCCCGATCCGCCGGCCCCGAAGCTGGTCAAGGGTTTCGAAACGATCCAAGACGTCGGCTGCTTCGGCTGCCACGAAGTCAACGGCTACGACGGCCCGAGCAAACGCCGCGGTCCCGATCTTCGGGCAGAGCCGAACTATGCCATGGCCGCCGAGCAAGTGCTGGCGGACAAGGCTCTGCAAAATGCAACGCTCTCGCCGGAGCTGTCGCGCATCGCCGACCTGGCTCGCCAATCGGTCGCGCATCCGGAATCGACGAAGACCCGCAAGTTGCTGGCCGAACTCCTTGCCGCCGACGGCAAGCCGAAGGCCGACGGCAAACCGGCTCCGACGCTTGAACCGGTCTCGGTCGCCATGGCCGGCATCCTGGGTGCCGACGACGAAACGCCGGGACAATATCGCAAGGTCGGGCCGAGCCTCCGCTATGTGAAGTCGAAGAACGACGAAGCGTTTTTGTATAGCTGGATCAAGGAGCCGAAGAGCTTCCGTCCATCGACGAAGATGCCGCAATTCTTCGGCCTGTACGATCACCTGAAGCCGGCCAAGCGTAATCCCGACACCGGTGAAGTGATCATGGCTGACGGCCATCCGGTCGTCGAATCCTCGCCCGGCTTGGCCGAGGCGGAACGTTTCGAACCGCTCGAAATCTTGGCCACGACCAAGTACCTGCTCGAAGAGAGCCAGCCGTTTAAGTATCTCGACAAGCCGAAGGATGTCGCCGCCGGCGATGCCGAACGCGGCAAGGTGCTGTTCCAAACGCGCGGCTGTCTTGCTTGCCACTCGCACATGGACTTCCCGGGCGTTGCGCAGAACCAAGGCCCGAACCTGAGCGGCCTCGGCGCGAAGCTCAAGGGGACGACCGGCGCCGATTGGCTCTACACTTGGATCAAGCAACCGACGAAGTATCACAACCGCACCGTGATGCCGAATCTGTTCCTCGACCCGATCACGACCGAAACGAAAGATGCTGAAGGCAAGGTGACGGGCAAGACCGTTACCGACCCGGCCGCCGACATCACGGCCTACCTGCTCGGCCAAAAGGACATTGCTCCGGGCAAGTCGTGGACGCCCGATGCTCTCCCCGGCGTGAAGGCGAAGGACCTCGACGATCTGCTGACGCTGTACCTGACCGGTGCGTTCACCAAGGCCGAAACGCAAGAAGTCCTCAAGAAGGGCATTCCGGAATCGCGTCGTTCGTCGCTCAAGGGAGACGAACAACTGCTGATCACGACCGACGGCCAACTCGGCGAAGCGCAGAAGCTTCTGTACTTGGGCAAGAAGACGATCGGCCGACTCGGTTGCGCCGGTTGCCACGACGTACCGGGCTTCGAAGATGCCAAGCCGATCGGCACCGGTCTGGCCGACTGGGGCCGCAAGGAACCGTCGAAGCTCGCCTTCGAACAGGTCGGAGCCTACTTGGCCGAGAAGGATGCCCACGGCCACGGCGAGGCGCTCGGTGCGCCGGACCTCGACAAGGGTTACTTCATGGACGCGCTGGGCCACCATCAGCGCGAAGGCTTCATCTGGCAAAAGCTCCGCGAGCCGCGCAGCTACGACTACAAGAAGACCGAGAACAAGTCGTACATCGATCGCCTGCGAATGCCGCAGTTCAACCTGACCGACGCCGATCGTGAATCGATCATGACGTTCGTGCTCGGCCTCGTCGCCGAACCGCCGCCGGCCAAGTACATCTACAAGCCGAACCCGCGGCAGTCGGCCATCCTCGCCGGCACGCGCGTGATCGAGAAGTTCAACTGCGCCGGGTGCCATGCCCTGGAGATGCAGCAATGGGAAATCAACTACAAGCCGGGCTCGATGCCGGCCCCGTCGACGGCCGAAGAGTACGGCTTCCTCGTGCCGCACTATACGCCGGACCAAGTCGCCAAGTCGAAGGCGGTCGATCGTCGCGGTCTCGGCCATGCCACGATCCACGGTCTGCCGCTGCCGAAGGAAGATGAGGAAGAGCCCGAGTCTTACTTCAAGCTCTGGTCTTCGGCTTTGATCGACGGTCAAACGTGGCTCGCCGGCGGTACCGACGTCGCCGTCAACGACACGATCAATCCGATCACTCCGTCGTCGCGTCGTCCGCAAGTCGGCGGCGTGCTGGCGAACTATCTGCACCCGGTCGCCATGGCGCTGGAGAAGAAGAACAATCCGAACGTCAAGGCGAGCGACGTCTGGGGCTTTGTGCCGCCGCCGTTGCACAACGAAGGGAAGAAGGTGCAGACGCAATGGCTGCACGACTTCTTGCTCGATCCGTATCCGATTCGCCCGGCCGTCATTCTGCGGATGCCGAAGTTCAACCTGACGAGCGCCGAATCGCAAGCGATCGTCGGCTACTTCGCCGCGAAGGACAACGTCGAGTTCCCGTATGAATTCGATCAACGGACCCGCACGGAGTATCTGTCGGCCGCCGATGCCGCGCATCCGAATCGTTTGGACGATGCTTTGAAGTTGGTGACCGACAACAACTACTGCATCAAGTGTCACAAGATCGGCGACTTCGCTCCGAACGGCGCGCCGTCGGCGCT
>CAMCTH010000665.1 GCA_945877965.1 Planctomicrobium piriforme
GGCTTGTCGCCTCGTCGAGCACCAGCAGGGCCGGGTCGCGCAAGATCGCGCGGGCCAGTGCGATCCGTTGCCGCTGACCTCCCGAGAGCCTGCCGCCGCGCGGGCCGACGACCGTCTCGTAGCCCGACTCCAGTTTGTCTTCGATGAACTTGTGGGCATGGGCCTGCTGGGCGGCGGCGATCACTTCTTCCCGCGTCGCCCGGGGCGAACCGTAGCGGATGTTGTTGAGCACCGTGTCGTCGAACAGCAGCGTCTCTTGCGTGACGAGGCCGATCTGGCTCCGCAACTCGCGGAGGCGAACGTCGCGAAGGTCGATGCCGTCGAGCAGCACCCGACCCGAGGTCGGGTCGTAGAACCGCGGGACCAAATTCGCCAGCGTGCTTTTGCCGCAGCCGTTCGGGCCGACGATCGCCAGCGTCTCGCCGTGGGCGATCCGGAGCGACACACCGTCGATCACCGGCTGCGTCGGCTGATAGTGAAAGTGGATGTTCTCAAAGACCAGGTCTTTGTGATGCCGGCCGAGGGGCACCGGTTGCTTGGGGTTCACGACCGTCGGTTTGCGATCGACGATCTGATAGATCCGATCGGCGGCGGCGGCTCCGCGTTGGATGCGACTGAAGACTTCACTCAACTTGCGGGCCGGGTCGGTCGTGCCGGCCAGCATGCCGTAGAACAAGATCAGCATCCCGAGTTCGAGCTTCTCGGTCGCCAGTTGAATGCCGAACAGGTGTGTCTGCTCGTTCAGCACCAAGTAGGCCCCGGCCAGCAAGCCGGTGCAAATCGTGCCGATGCCGAGCAACTCCGTCAGCGGGCGGGTCAGAGCGTCGTACCACCCGATCCGCATCGACTTGCGATAGTATTCTTTGTTGTTCTGGTGAAATCGCCGTCGTTCGTAGCGCTCCATCGTGAAGCCTTTGACGACTTTGATCCCTTGGAACGTTTCGTCCAAGATGCCGTACATCTCCGACATCTCTTCCATCACCCGCCGATTGGCCCGCTTGAGCGCCTTGGCCAAGCTGCGAATCATCCAAGCCGCGGGGGGCGCAAGAATCAGCGAGAACAGCAGCAGCCGCCAGCTCACCCAGCCGGCCCCGACGAGGCACGCGATCATCTTCAACGGCTCGCGGATCAGCTTGCCGAAGAACTCTTGTTGCGCCGTCAGCAAACTCTCGGTGTCGTAGGTGAAGCGGCTCATCAGCTCGCTCGTCCCTTCGCCCGAGAAGCGCGCCGCATCGCTGCGGAGCGTCTTGCGATACATCTGCTTGCGCAGGTCGATCACCGCCAACTGCGACACGCGGAAGACCAGCACATGGTTGAGTAGCAGAAAGCCGCTCTTCACGGCCGTGCCGACCAGCAGCAACACGATCACCAGCACGAGCGTCTGAAACGGACTGTAGTTGAGATACGGACGAATAACCTGCGCTTGCAGCCAAACGAACAGTTCGTGCTTCTGGGCATCGGCGGCCCGTTGCAGATTCAGCGTCGATCGAGCCTCTTTGGCGTCGGCCGGCAGTTGCGCGAGTTTCGCGTCGGCCTCGGCCACTTGCTTCTGGTAGTCAGCGATCTGGCGGTCGGCCCATTGCGGCAGCGATTCCCCTTTGAAGGAGATCTCGACCATCGGATAGATCGCGCCGATGTTGCCGCCCCAGAGGACGGCGACCATCAGGGCGCTCAGAATCGAAGCAACGAGCGTAGCTCGATATCGCAGCGCTAACTTGAGTGAGCGAACGAAGTTGTTCATCCGTGAACGTCTTCCCAGCCCGGCATCCTGCCGGCAGTCGTCGCGTCGGGTGGTCGAAAAGGAGCGAGCCCGCGACGGCTCGGAGTTCTAACCGATAACCGTCGCGACGACCAAGACCAATCCCGCCGGCAGTGCTAGAGCCATTCTCCGCGGGCGCCACTGCTGGCTTGTCCAGCAGTGTCTGTCTACGCTTCGCACTGCTGGGCGAGCCAGCAGTGGCACACAGAAGCAAAAATCACCCGATCCGCACCAGCGACTTCAGCAGTCCCGCCTGCGTCACCGGCCCGCTCGTCGGCACCAGCACGCCGTACGCCGTCTGGCCGCAGCAGTCGAGGATGATCTGCTGCGTGTTCGGCGTCCGGAAGCCTTCGCAGCATGGCTCATGGCCGTGCAGCAGCACCTTGGCTCCGACCGCCTTCGCAAACTCCGCGGCGTTCTCGGGCCGAAAGTCGCGACCCCAGACGACGCGAAAGGCCGGGCCCCCTTCGAGCAAGTCGCTCGGCCGCAACGGTCGATCGAACACCTCGGCGTCGAACGGCTCCAGGTCGAGTCGCTCGGGCAAGCTGTGCGTCACGAACACATCGTTGCCGATCCGAATCCCCAATGGCGACTCGCGAATGAAAGCAATCGCCGCTTGGCGAACCTTGTCGGCCGCACAACCGTAGGCGTTCACCAAGCCCATCCGAAAGACGACGTTTAGCATCCGCCGCGACTTCATGATCGGATAGTCGATCACCTCGGCCAACTCGTGATTGCTCAGCAAGAAGTGGACCCGCCCGGGATAGCGGACCACCAATCGCGCGACGTCTTCCAACATCCGATGCGATTTGCAACCGCCGTCGCCGTAGGTCGGTCCGCCGTGGCAGACTTCTTGCATGACGAGATGACGTCGCGGATGGGCTTCGAGATCGGCATGTCGCAAGATCGCGTCGTAGTTGCCCCGATGGCCGTGCAGATCGGTCGAGACCAGCACTTCATCGGCCGCGTCGGGTCCGATCCACACCGTGCTGCCGCGCCGCAGCGGATTCGCGCGCTGCAACTCGGCCGCCTGTTCAAAGACGGCGATCACCTCGTCGACGGCGGCAGCGGAGTCGGCCATATCGCAAACAACCTAACCAGCGAATCGCAAAGCGTCTACCGAGCACCACGTCCGGCTCGCCGAAACCTCCGGCTTACGGTGTCAACACGCACCGCAAACCGACGGCGTCGTCGCGGATCGTCCGGTCGACACGCAGGCGATAGCCGCTCGTCAGCTTGTCGCCGGTGTCTTTCCAGCTGCCGCTGCGCAAGACGCCGAACTTCGCGTCGCCTTGCGCTCGCGGCGTACCGTCGGGCGGCAGGGTCGCGACGTCGTCGCCCCAGACGTCGCTGCACCACTCCCACAAGTATCCATGTACGTCGTGCAGACCCCAGGGGTTCGCTTTCTTCGCGCCGACCGGCGGGTCGTTCCCCGCGGCGTTGCCCGTGTGCCAGCCGTAGTCGTTGAGCGCAGCCACATCGTCGCCGAAGGAGTACTTCGTCGCGGTGCCGGCCCGCGTGCAGTATTCCCACTCCGCTTCGCTCGGCAGTCGCACCTCTTGCGCGGGGCCGATCAAGCCGGCCTCGCGCAGTC
>CAMCTH010000666.1 GCA_945877965.1 Planctomicrobium piriforme
CTCCTAAAAAACGGGTTCCACACACACCCGTTCAGCCTGAACGCGAACTCCTTCTTTTGCCAGTGCCCCAAGTCTTTTCAACGAATGCTAGCTGGTGAATAACGTTGCTCAAGGGGAGAGGGAGTTTCAACTCGCCAGCTTCGCGTGCATCTGCTGCCAGCCGTGGCGGATGACTTGATCCGCCGCGGCGCGGACGAGGCCGGGACTGATCGTGGCGACGAGGCCTTTGAGGTCGCTGACGTCGGCATGCCAGGCGAGCTTCGTCTGCGTGCCGTCGGCCGTCGGTTCGAGTTTCATCTGCGACGTCACTTTCATCCCGACGCCGATGCCGGCCGCGTCGATCTTCAACGTTGCGGCCGACGGCGGCGTCAGTTCCGCGAGCGAGATTTTGAGCTTCATCGTGCCGCGCAAGAACGAGAAGCCGGGCCGCACGACCGCTTCGAGCGTCCGTTCGTCGAGCCGTTTCGACGACGCGAGGTCCGGGATGCTCGCCGGCAGGCCGTCGAGATCGGTGAGCAAGGCATAGACCCGCTCGGGCGGCGCGGCAAAGAGTTCCTCGCCGCCGAATTGCATCGTCGCCATCAGCCGGGCTCCTTGAGAAGTGCGGAACGTGCGGGACCGCCGTAGGTATTATCGCTTCGGCGTCACGCGTGCCAAGAGCTGCCCGCCGATCATGGTGAACAGCATGCCGTAGCCGAAGAGTTGGAAGTAGATCAGGCTCGCGTTCATCTCCGCCTCGTTCCTTGCGCCGATGGCGAGCACCATCAGCGTACTGCCGAGCGCCATGAGGAACGCCATCAGCAACGTCACGCCGATCATCACCCACCGCGGCCAGCCGGGAGAGCATTGAAACGTAACATGCAGCGGCAAAGCGAGCGCGAGGGTCAGCAAGGCCGCCACCTCGGCGCCGTCGAAACCGGGTGCCCAAGAGAGCGCCAAAAGTCCGAGCGCAAGCAGGAGCAGCCCGGCGAAAATGTTCGTCTCGATTCGATCGTTCGGTGCAATCGCATGTCGACCGATCGGATGCGCTCGCAACAAGAGATTGAAAATCGGTTGGGCCAGCCACGTGAAGGCGACGAACGCAAAGTAAGCGTAGGTCATCGGCATCACATACGGTGCGAGTTCCGGGTTGTTCTGCGCCAGTCCGCGCAGCCAATTGTTGCCGATGTAACCGGCGAAGATCACGCCGAATTGCCACTTCGGCGGCAACTTGGCCATCCAGAGCATGTAGCGGAGAAAAAATCCGTAGATCGGATTCCGCGCCTTCAGCGCCTCGACCAAGCCCGCCCGGGCATAGTCATTCGTCGGTTCCAAACGGAGCGCTTCGCGAAAGTGTTCCAGGGCCGGCGCGACCTGCCGACTTTCGAGCAGCGTCCACCCTTTGTTGGCATGCGTCCACGAGTTCTCCGGCTCGCGAGCCAGCGCGGCGTCGATCGTCAGCCCCGCCTCGGCCTTGCGTCCGAGTTTGACCAACGCCATCGCGCGGAGGTTGTTGCACTCGGCATGTTCGGGATCGAACTGCAAGCCGGCCTCGGCCGCCGCGAGCGCCGCCTGCCATTGCGAGGCTTCGAAGTACAGGACCGCGCGAAAGGCGCGAAAGTCGGCGTCGGTCGGCCCGAGACGGATCGCTTCGTCGACGGCCTGCGCGGCCCGATCGGCATAGCCCCGCGCCTTCCAAACCCGCGCCAGCATGTAATGGGCGAACGGATGGTCGGGTTCGAGCCCGATGGCGGCCTGAGCCTCGGCCTGCGCGGCGTCGAACTCTTTCCGTTCCAACAGACACGACGCCAACAGCGAGTGCGCAAACGCCAAATTCGGATCGGCCAACAGCGCCTGCCGCAACTCCTTCTCCGCCGCCTCATGCCGACCCAACTGCATCAACTGCAACGCACGAACGATTTGGGGATTCATCAAGCACGCCGATCTATCAATGACAAAGGTGTTCGTTCATGTCAGCTTCAGGTACTTGAGAATGTCGTCGTACAGCCCGCCTTCGTTGGAGTAGAGGGCGTAGTTGCGGGCCGAGGCGAACCATTCTTTCGTCGAGGCTTTCACTTCGGCCGCAGCCGTCTGCAGGTCCTTCGTCGTCAGCGGTTTGATTTTGCCGGTCGACAGGGCCTCGCGGAGCTTGCGTTCGACGGCGACGTCGACGACCGCCTTGAGGTCGGCCCCGGAGTGGCCGTCGGTTTTCTTCGCCAAGAATTCGTGATCGATCGCGTCGGACGGCTTCCCCTTCATCAGAATCCGGAGCACTTCGGCCCGCGCGACGGCGTCGGGGGGCGGGACGAACAGAATGCGGTCGAAGCGGCCGGGGCGACGGAAGGCCGAGTCCAAATGCCACGGCGCGTTCGTGGCCGCCAGGATCAGCACCCCTTCGTTCGACGTGTTCACGCCGTCCAACTCGCTGAGGAATTGGTTGATGAGCTGCCGACCGCCGCTTTGTCGCATGTCGGTTCGGCTCGCGCCGAGTGCGTCGACCTCGTCGAAGAACAGCACGCACGGTCGATTGCGGCGGGCCTGCTCGAACAGTTCGTGCAGTTTGTGTTCGCTGCTGCCGATCCACATGTCGAGGACGTCGTTGATACCGACCGCCAGGAAACTCGCTTTCACTTCGCCGGCCGTGGCGCGGGCCAAGTGGGTCTTGCCGCAGCCGGGAGGGCCGTACATCAAGATGCCGCCGCCGACTTTTTTTCCGTACGCCTGAAACAGTTCGGGATGTTCGAGCGGCAAGATGATCTTGAGACGGATCTCTTCTTTGACTTTTTCCATGCCGCCGACGTCGGCAAAGTTGACGGTCGGCCGTTCGAGTGGGACGCTGCTTTCGGCGTCGGGCTCTTGCCACGATTCGCGCACGCGCCCTTCGACGACCTCGTCGCGCTCCGAGTCGGCGTGGATGCCGAGCCGCGCGGCGAGTTCCCCGTCGGCGACGTTCGGATCGTCGGCGATGGCGGCCCGATACTGATGGACGGCTCGCTGCGTTTCGCCGGCTCGCAGCAGCAGTCGCGCATGCAGCAGATAGGCCCCGGCCGGCGGATGCGATTCTTTCAGCAGGTCTTCGATGACGACCAGCGCGGGGGAGTTCTTTCCCTGGCGATAGAAGACGTCGGCCAAGCCGAGCTTGAGGCCCGCGTCGTTCGGCGCGCGTTGTAATGCTTGCTTGTATTCGGCCTCCGCCTCGTCGGCTCGGCCGAGGCTCAAGAGCGTCGCCGCCAGGTGTTGCCGCAACGGCAGATTGTCGGGCGACAGGCGAAGCGCTTCGCGGAGCGCGGCAACGGCATCGGGCACGAACGACATGCGAGTCTCTCCAGAGCAGGCCGCCGCAAAAAAGCACGCGACGGGGCCCGCAAATCGG
>CAMCTH010000667.1 GCA_945877965.1 Planctomicrobium piriforme
CGCGGCTCGGAAAGACGGCGACTTGGCGGCGGATGACGACGTCGTAACTTGAAGCCCGGTCGACGGCGACGTACGATGGAGTTGTTGTTGCAACTCCGTCCTCTTTGACCCGTCGTCGCATATGAAAAAAGCCAAGGCTGCCGATGAAGTCGCCGATCTGAAGGCGATGCTGCACACAGCCGGCCTGCGGAGCACGACGGCGCGGATCGCCGTGTTGCGGCAGTTGCGGGCCGCCATCGTGCCGCTCAGCCATGCCGAGTTGGCCAAGGAACTGGTGCCGACCGGGCTCGATCGCGCGACGGTCTATCGCAACCTGATGGACTTGGCCGAAGCGAATCTCGCGGCGCGCGTCGAAGTCGGCGATCACGTGTGGCGGTACGAACTGCGCCGCCGCGAGCACGAGCACGACATCGAGCATCCGCACTTCGTCTGCGTCGATTGCGGACGGGTGCAGTGCCTGACCGAAGTGAAGTTCGACCTCACGCCGAAGCCGGGGACCAAAACGTCGTCTATCGGCAGCCTGACCGAAGTGCTCTTGAAAGGGCACTGCGGGAAATGCGTGTGAGGAAAGTCAGAAGTCAAAATGCAAAAGTCAGAACGAAGGGAACTTCGTTTTGCATTTTGCATTCTTACTTCTGACTTGTCTCTTCTTCTTCGCCGAAGAACTTTTCGATCTCGCTGGCCGTCTCTTCGCGGAGCTTCGTCCAGACTTCGATCTTGGACTCGTCGCCGGCCCAGACGGCCATGAGCGTTTCGCCCTGCGTGCGAATGAGGCCTGCGATCTTGGCGAGTTGTTGCACGCCGGCGGCATCTTCGGCGTCCAAGTCGGGCGACTTCGAGAGCGCCGTCAGTTGTAGTTCTGCTTGTTCAGCCAAGCCCAAGTGGACGTCGAGCAGTTCCTTCGCCTCTTCCGGTTCATAGACGTCGGCCCCGACGGCGTCGCCGAGGATGCCGATGCTGAGATAGGCTTGATTTAGATACGCGCCGGTCATCGTGCCGATTGTTTCGCTGATGACGTCGACCTCTTCATCGACCGGAGCGGCCGGGCCTGCGGGACCGGCGACGACCGGCTTCGATGCGACTTGGGGCACCGTTCCGGGAGCGGCGACGGGCGTCGTCGGATCGGCGGCCGAGGCGAACGGGCGGAGCATCCACGTCGCCGCGAAGACGGCGACCAGCGCGAGCGCGAAGAACTTACGCATCACGAATCCTTTCGTTGGTTTATCTGCGAGAACGCCGACCCTGGCGTTCCTTTTCATTCAAAATCAATCACAGTGCGCAGAACGCCACGGAGGGCGTTCCCTACACAAGCAAAACGACATCACAACCCGAAACGGCGAATTACGCGTCGCGGGCCAGCAGTACCGAGCACGGGGCGTGCGTGAGGACCTTGTCGCTGTTGCTGCCCAGCAGCAGACGTTCCAGCAAGTTGCGGCCGCGCATCCCCATGATTACCAGGTCGATACCGCGCTCATCGACTAACCGCAAGATCTGTTCGGCGGCATGCCCCTCGGCAACGACCGTTTCGGCCTTGTCGAACGGGGCGGGTTGCTTACGCATGAACTCCGCCAGTTGGTCGAGCGCCTGACGCTTGTCTTCTTCATACTCGCGTTGCCAAGCGGCTCCCATCGCTTCGACGTCGGCGGTGCGGGCCTTGTTCATGATCCAGTCGGGCACGTTGCCCGCCGAATACGACTCGACCACCGTCATTGCCAGCACCTGCGTGCCGGCGGGGAAGTGCAGTTGCTCGGTCAGACGCAACGCCGCGGTGCTCGACTTCGAACCGTCGTAGGCATAGAGAACTCGCAGCGGCAGACCGGCGCGGGCTTCGGGGCGGGATCGCGAGACGTAGACCGGGATCTTCGACTTCTGTGCCACGCCGTCGGCCACGCTGCCGAGCAGCAGTTTGTCGAGCGTCGACAACCCGCGCGCCCCGACGACGATCATGTCGGCCGACCACTTGTCGGATTCCAGCAGAATGCCTTCGGTCGGCGTGTGCTCCGCCATGATCGGCTTCGCACCGAGCGCGAGATTGCCGGAGAGTTGTGCGCGGGCCTCTTCGAAGACCGCATCGGCGATCGCCTTTTGAGCGCGGGCTTGCATCGCCTGTGCTTCGTGCGCGTGCGTGATGTGCACGTCGGGCGGAGCGAAATAAAACGCGGCGGCGTCGGTTTGGTCGCACAGCAACGACGCGACTTGCTTCACGGCTTGCGTGGCGGCTTGCGAACCGTCGACGGCGAAGAGAACTTTCATAGATGCGTCACTTTTAAGACAGACGATTAAGATTCAGAACTTGATTCGATCGGCGACTTCGACGGCTCGCCCGGCACTTCGCGAACATAACGCGGCACGAGATATCCCGGCAGTTCGGCCCGCAACTGCTCGATGATCCGGCGTCCGTCGGCCTCGGACGTTTCGAAATGGGCCGCCCCGCGAACGCGGTCCATCTGATGCAGATAATACGGCACAATGCGGAGGTCGGCCAGTCGGCGACATAGGGCGGCCTGCGCGGCGACCGTGTCGTTGACGCCCCGCAGCAGCACACTTTGGTTCAACAATAGCACGCCGGCCTGCTGCAATCGGGCACATGCCGCGGCGACTGCTTCGTCGAGTTCGTTCGCATGATTGGCATGCACGACGCAGACCGGCGTCAGCCGCGTCCCGACGCTGGAGAACCACGCCAGGAGCGAATCGCACACCCGCTCCGGAATCATGATCGGCAGCCGGGTGTGGACCCGGAGTCGACGGAGATGCGGAATCTGCTCCAAGCGGCGGACCAACGCCTCGAGCCGATCGTCGACCAGCAGTAGCGGGTCGCCGCCGCTCAGGATCACCTCGTCGATCGTCGGGTCGGCCGCCAGTTCGGCCAGAGCCGGCTCCCAGGCATCGAGCGACTTCGGGGCTTCGTCGTACGGATAATGGCGTCGGAAGCAGTAGCGGCAATGGACCGCGCACGCCCCGGTGACGATCAGCAGGGCCCGACCGGAGTACTTTTGCAACATCCCCGGCAAGCGACGGGCGGCGTCGTCGTCGACCGGATCGTCGGTAAAGCCCGGCACTTCGGCCAGTTCATCCCCGAGCGGCAGCACTTGCCGCAGGAGCGGATCGGCTGGGTCGCCGGGCGTCATTCGGGCCACATAGCCGCGGGGTGCGAATAGCGGAAACGTCGCGGCGGCGCGGCGGGCCGGTTCGACGAAGCTCGCCGGAAGTTCCAGCAGGCGACAGAGTTCCGCCGGGTCGCGGACCGCTTCTTTGAGCTGCTGCCGCCAATCGACCGCCGGCGACGACTCCACGAGCGAGTCGTCGGGCAGAGTCCCACGTTCGTTGCTCGGAGACCCC
>CAMCTH010000668.1 GCA_945877965.1 Planctomicrobium piriforme
GGACCGTTTCGACCGCTTCCATCTTGCCGCTGCCGGGCGCGGTCTCGACGAGCAGTTGCACTTCGATCTGCTGATTTGCGAACCCCTCGACGACGGCCGTCGCTTCGATCGTCAGCGGGTTCTTAACGAACACCGGCTCGCTCGTCACCAAGTTGCGGAGTTCGACGTCGCGGGCCTGGCCCGATGCTCGCTCTTTGCCCAGCGGCACGGTGAAGAGCGGAAAGCCGCGGTCGGCAAGCCACCGCTTCACCGGGATTTCCGGCAGCAACGGGTTCGTCATCAGCGTTCGCTGCGCGCCGTCGCTCACCAAGACGACGCCCGCCAAGCGACGTCCCGCCTCGGGCCGCAGCGCTTCGTCGAGCGACGTGCCGAGCGACGTTTCATCGCCGGTCGGCGGATCGGCGAAGCGCAGTACGCCGTCCTCGCCCGGCGGTTGCAAATGGGCGGCCGCGTCGAAGCCGTACAGCTTCACCGTCAGATCGTCGCTCACTTCGTCGAACACAGGGTTGGCTTGTTCGAGCAACTCGGCCGCCGCCTGCCAGCGCGTTTTGCCGCCGTCCAAGTCGTCGGTAAGCATGCTCCGTGAGCGATCCATAAGCAGCATCAGCAGGTCGGGCCGCTTGTCGATCCGCGGCACCAACCGCGATGGCCGCAACATCATCAGCACGACCAACGCGATCACGGCCAACCGCAACAGCACAAGCATCAGCCGCCGCGAAGGGGCAATCCGATCGCGTGCGGGACCGAGCAACAACAGCAACAGCAACACGCCCGCGACGCCGGCCACCAGCGGATAACCGCCGACCGGGTCGAGCAACGACGTTGGTATCGCTTCCGTTTCGGTCATCGACGATAGAACCGGTTGGCCAGCACATGTTCGACGCCCAGCACGACGGCGACGAGCGAGATCAATAGCGGGAACAGTTCGCGCCCGCCGCGATCCGGATTCGCTTCGCGCTTCAATTGATCGTAACGTCGGACGACGTCGTGCGGCGCCGCTTCGAACAACAGTTTCTGCTGATCTTCGCCCAATCGCCGCAACGCGTCCGACTCCGCCGGCAGATTAACGCTAAAGCCGCGCGACACGCCGTCGTCCGTGCCGCCGGCCTGGGCTGTGTAGTTGCCGGGACGGTCGGTGATCGGCACCGTCAGCACGTTCCGTTTGAGATCGGCCGGCAACCGCATCGGCGCTTCGTCGCCGCCGCGGCGTGTGACGAGATACGTCTCGAATCGTTTGAGCGGATCGAGCCGGACCGTCGCCGCCTCTTGCGCCAAATAGTTCAGCGCCTCATCGCGACCGACGAGATACGACGTCAGGCCGTTCATCAGCACGACGAACGGCCAAGGGCGCGGGCCGGTCGGCAGCAAGTTCCAACGATCGGCTTCCGGCGTATCGACCGACTCCGAGACGGGCGTGACCATCGTCAAAGCGCGACCTCGGCCGACCGAGCGTTCGATGATCGCCGGTTCTTGATTGTTTAGCGGCACGACGAGCGTCGTCTCCGGGGCCGGCTCCAATCGCCAGTAGCGATAGATCGGAAAATCTTCCCACGGCACGGCGTTCTTCACGGGCCGAAAGTCGATGAGCGACGGATGTTGATCGGCGTCGGGAGCCAAACAGAGATCCCCGCGCGGATAGCGCGCCTGAATGCCGAGTTTGCCCGGAAGTAATTGCTGCGGCAAATCGGAGTTGAACGCCTGCGGGCTCGCCGCGGGCCCGAGGAACAGCAGCACGCCGCCGCCGCCGCGGGCGTAACTTTCCAACTGCTGCCACACCCCATCGGCCAACGGCGGTGGATCGAGTAGCACGACGGCACCGAAACCGTCGAGCTCTTCGCGATGCAACAAGTCGAAGCCGATCGTGCGAACTTCGTACGGTGCGGTGCCGTTGATCCGCAACTCACGTCCCGCGACGGCCTCAACGAAATACTCGGCCCGCCGGTCGGGCGGATTCGGGGCGACGACGAGCAGTTTCTCCGGCGGACGGACTTCGACCGTGAAGTAACGAACGTTATCATCGGGCAGGTTGTCGGCATCGTCGATGCGAACTTCGCCCTGATGCACACCGAGATCCAAGCCGCCGAGCGAGAAAGTCGCTTCGCCCACACCATCGGCCGGGACGTCGACCTCCTGGCGTCCGCGCTCGACCAGCCGCTGCGTCTGCGGATCGATCACCATGAGCCGAATCAATCGCTTGGCCGCCGTGCCGACGCCCGTCACGCCGCACGACACGGCAAGCGGTCGTTTGCCGATGATCGTTTGATCGCTCAATGCGATGTTGCCCAGCGCGAAATTCTCGGGCTTCTCCGCGCCGACGTCGATGATCTGCACTCGGCTGATCCCCGAGTCGACGGCGCGCCGCATCCATTCGCCGGCGCGGCTGCCGGACCATGCGCCGACCGACATGTCGGTGAAGACATACAGTTCGCGGCGCGGGTACTTCGCCTCGGCCAGCAACTGCGCGGCCCCTTCGCACGCGGCGGAGAGGGGCATGCCGCGGCCGCCGAGCTTGAGGTTCTCGATCCGTTGTCGGGCGATCGTCGGATCGGCCTCGTAGACCGGCGCGCCGCCGGCGGTCTCGATCACTCCGATCTCGCTCTTCTCCGGCAGATGGTTGAGCAATTCCAATGCGAAGGCCTGCGCCGCGGCGAGCCGCGACTTCTGCTCGGCCACGTAGGCCATCCGCGGCGAGGTATCAAAGACGAACACCGCGGTGACCGGTCCTTCGCGATCGCCGAGAAAGCCGAACAGCTTGGCGCTTGGTCGAGCCAGCGCGAAGGCGAGGGCCGCGATTGCAACCATCCGCAACAGCAGTAGCAGCAACTGCCGCAACTTGAGCGTACGGCGGTTCGTCGCCTGCCGAGCCTTGATAAACCGCAGAGTCGGCAACTCCAGCTTCTGCGGACGCTGGCGCATCACCAAGTGCAGCACCACCGGCAAACCTGCCAGGAGTCCGCCCGCCAGAAATCCGGGATGCATGAAGTCCATGAAAGCGATGTGGCTAGTGGCCGGTGGTTAGTGGCTAGTATCGAAAGTCCGCTTGTCACTAGCCACTAACCACTGGCCACTGACCACTCGTCGCTCAGCATCGTGCTCGTCGACTTACCAAATATTCCGTCAGGGCTTTGTCGAAACGCATGCCGGTATGCAGGGGGACGTAATCAATGCCGCTTTGGGCGCACTCTTGTTTAAACTTCGCGCGGAATGCTTCGATGTCGGCCTGATAACCTTTGCGACTCTCTTCGGCGTCGGCGACGATCGTCTCCTCCGTCTCCGGATCGACGAACTCGCACGAACCTTGAAAGGGAAACTCGAC
>CAMCTH010000669.1 GCA_945877965.1 Planctomicrobium piriforme
CGGGGCGGGTGAGCGCGCCTCGGGCCCGCCGCCGCGCGGACTGTATCATTGCGTCTGGCGCATCACCGCCGGCCGGCTCGAAGTGCAAGCTCCGCACTTCCCGTCGCTCGGCGATCCGCTCGACGACGCAACGAGCGGCGCCGCCAAGACGACCGCGTGTTGTAAACCGGCCGGGAGCGGCGAGCATGCGTAGCCTGCTCTTCCAACTCGCGAATTGGTTCGATCAGCGGCTCGGGGTGCGCGAGACGCTGTTACCGATGATGACGCATCCGATTCCGCGCGGAGCGGCCGGGCCGATGGGTTGGTGGTATGTGTTCGGCAGCGCCTCGATGACGTTGCTGCTGCTGCAAGTCGTCACCGGCATCGGCTTGGCCTTCGTCTATGTGCCGGCCCCCGACGCCGCTTATGAGAGCCTGCTCTATCTCAACTACCAGCAGCCGCTCGGCTGGTTCATTCGGGCTCTGCACTACTACGCCGGCTCGGGGATGGTCGTGCTGGTGCTGGTGCACATGACACAAGTTTTTCTGCACGGCTCTTACAAGTATCCGCGCGAGCTGACATGGGTCGTCGGCGTGCTGCTGCTCTGCTGCACGCTCGGCATGTTCTTCAGCGGACAAATTCTGCGCTGGGACCCGGACGCCTACTGGGGCTTGGCCGTCGCCGGTTCGATGGCGGGGCGCGTGCCGGTCTTGGGGCCGTGGATCGTCGAGGTGCTGCACGGCGGTCCGGTCATCGGCGGCGGGTCGCTCAGCCGATTTTTCGCGCTGCATGTGTTCATCATTCCCGGCGCGTTGATCAGTCTGTTGATTGTGCATCTCTGGCTGGTGCTACGCTGCGGCATCAGCGCGCCGCCGTCGCCCGATCGGCCCGTCGATCCGGCAACGTACGATGCGGAGTATCATGCCGAGTTGAAAACGTCGGGCGTGCCGTTCTTCGGCGATGCCATTCTGAAAGACGCTTTCTTCTCGGCCCTAGCCGTGATCGTCGTCGTGATGCTCGCCGCCGTACTCGGTCCGAAAGGGCCGAGCGAATTGCCCGACCCGACGCTCGGCGGCGCGAATCCGCGGCCGGAATGGCCCTTCTTGTGGCTCTTCGCCTTGCTGTCGCTCAGTCCCCCGGCGGCCGAGACGTTCATCATCTTGGTCTTTCCGCTCGTGCTCGTCGCGGCCCTCTTGGCGGTGCCGTTAATCAGTCGTCGCGGGCAACGAGCCCCCAGCCGTCGCCCCGTCGCCGTGCTGTTGGTCATCGTGATCTACACGACGCTCGGTGTGCTGACGTATCAAGGGGCCGTCGCGCCGTGGTCGCCGGCCATGCAGGCTTGGAGCGGCGATCCGATTCCGATCCGCGTCGTCGAGCAGAGTTCACCGCTGCAATTGCAGGGAGCAACCGTCTTTCAAAACAAGAGCTGCCGCAATTGCCACGCGCTCGACGGCGTCGGCGGTCGGCGCGGACCCGATCTGTCGAACATCGGCACGCGGCTGACGCGCGAACGCTTGATCGATCAGATCAGTAACGGCACGCCCGGCGGCGGCGACATGCCGGCGTACGGCAAGCAGATGGGGCCGCACGAAATGACGGCGATCGTCGATTTTCTCGTCGGGCTTCGTCCGGCGGGACGCGATGCCGCGGCCGAGACGGCGCTTCCGCCGAGATAGCGCGTAGCGATGAACCCGACACTCGATGCCGCGCTTCGTTCCTGGCCTTTCGATCCGTGGCTGCTGGCGATGCTCACGGTGAGCGCGGCGGTCTATGTGCGGGGGTGGAATCGTCTGCGGCGGCGCGACCCGCAACGTTGGTCGTTCGCTCGACTGCTTGCCTTTAACGGCGGCCTCGCTGCGATGTACGTCGCCTTGGCATCGCCGATCGAGCCGTTTGCTTCGCTGCTTCTGCAGGTGCACATGTTGCAGCACCTGCTGCTCATGATGGTAGTGCCGCCGCTGGTTTGGTGCGGAGCGCCGCTGCTGCCGCTTGTGAACGGCTTGCCGCGGGCGATTCGCCGCGAGTGGTTCGTGCCGCTGCTCCGTTCGCAAGCACTGCAAACGTTCGCCGCGCGGTTGACGCATCCGCTTGCGGCGTTGCCGCTGTTTACGGCCGTGACATGGCTGTGGCACATGCCGGGCTTATACGACGCAGCTTTGCGGCAGCCGTGGCTGCACGTCGCGCAGCACGTCTCGTTCCTAGCGGCAGCGCTCGTTTTTTGGTATCCGGTCGTCCGTCCCGATCCGGCTCGGCCCCGTTGGTCTCCTTGGCTGTTATTGCCGTATCTGCTGCTGGCCGACGTGCAGAACACGCTGCTCGCCGCCCTCTTCACCTTTTCGGATCGCGTGCTGTACGCGCATTACGAACAGGTGCCGCGCTTGGCCGGCATCTCCGCGCTTGCCGATCAGCAAGGGGCCGGCGTACTGATGTGGGTTCCCGGCTCGATCGCGTTTCTCGCTCCGCTGCTCTGGATCGGCGTTCGCCTCTTCCTTGGCCCAGGCTCGGCCGCCGGCGCTGCTCCTCGTTCGCCGCGCGTTGCGCATGTCGCGCAGAGAACCAAGCAGCGATCGTCGGCTGCGCACGTTCCGCGGCCGGCGTTCGATCTGCTGCGCGTGCCGATCATCGGGCCGATGCTCCGCTGGAAACACACGCGAACGATCGTGCAACTGATCACCGCCGGCCTCGCGGGGCTCGTCATCTACGACGGTCTGTACGGCCCGCAGGTCGGCGCGATGAATCTCGCCGGCGTCTTGCCGTGGATTCATTGGCGCGGACTGCTTGTACTCGCCCTCCTCACGGCCGGCAACTTTGCTTGCTTCGCGTGCCCCTTCACGCTGGCGCGTAAGTTGACTGACCGTTGGCTCCCCGCCGGTCGCGCGTGGCCGCGGTTGCTGCGCAATAAATGGTCGGCCGTCGCGCTGTCGGCCCTATTCTTTTGGTCCTACGAAGCGTTTTCGCTCTGGGATAGTCCGTGGCTGACCGCCTGGATCGCCGTCGGCTATTTCGTTATGGCGCTGGTGATCGACGTCGTGTTTCGCAGCGGGTCGTTCTGCAAGTACGTCTGTCCGATCGGGCAGTTCAACTACGTGCAATCGCTCGTCTCGCCGTTGGAAGTACGCGTTCGCAGCGCCGCCGTCTGCGAATCTTGTACGACGCACGAATGCATCCGCGGCGCAGCGACTTCGCCCGGCTGCCAGTTACAGTTGTTCCTGCCGCAGAAGCACGGCAACCTCGACTGTACGTTTTGTCTCGATTGCGTGAGTGCTTGCCCCACGGCGAACGTCGGCGTTCTTGCCGTCGCGCCGACGGCCGAGTTGTGGTCGGATCGGTT
>CAMCTH010000670.1 GCA_945877965.1 Planctomicrobium piriforme
GTCTGCGTCGTCGGCGCACGCGCAAGGGAAGGCGATCCTGCAGTTGCCGAACGTGGCCAACAAGATGATCAACCTGCAACCGCTGCAGGCGAATCCGAAGTTGTTTCAGCCGCTACGTGGAAAAATGCTCGCCCTCTCGCAAGCCGGCAGGGCGGAGAATGCCCAAGCACTCGACGACTTCGACACGTACGTTCTGGGCCGCATCGCCGAGTTGACGTGGATGACCGGCGTGAATCCCGAAGTCAAGCGGATGAACATCAAACGCGAACTCCGGCAGTTCAGCCTCGGAGCGGTCCAAGACCTGCACGATCGTCTCAATCAAACTTTGCTCCTAAACTTGCCGGCCCTCGCAGCCGACTCGGCCGTCAATCTCGATGCCCGCTACAACGCCCTCCTGCTGCTCGGGCAACTCGATCGCGTCGAGCCGAACGCCGCCGGGGGCGTGGCCGCCGTGCCGTTGGCCGAGGCAACGAACGTGCTCGTTAAGGCCTTCGATACGGAGAGCCTTGCCGAGTCGCTCCGGATCGGGGCGCTCGTCGGTCTGGCCCGGCAATCGGAATTACAAGTCGTCGCCGGGGTACGACCGCCGCTCGCCGCCGTCGCGATTCGTGTGATCGCCTCGAAGTCGCCGCTGCCGGGCTTCACGCCGAACGGGCATCACTGGGCTCGCCATCTCGCGTCGCAGCTGATCGTCGGCCTGTCGAAAACCGGCAGCGAAGTGAATCGTCCCGAAGTCGTCAAAGCATTGCACGACGTCATCGCCGACCCGAACGAGCCGCTGTTCGTTCGTCGCGACGCCGCGCTTGCCTTGGGGCACATCGATCCGAACGTGCTCGCCACCGGCCAAGCGAAGCCCGCCGATTTGGTGAAGGCATTGAGCAGCTTGACGTTGGAAATCACGCGCGCCGGCGCCGCGCGACCCGCCGATGCCGGCGAGCCGACGCTGACCAAGGCCTACGACGTCTTCCCCACGCCGAGCGAAGACAAAGACATCAAACGCAATTTCACCGACGGCCTGAGCTACTATCTGAACTGCGTCGCCACGGCGCTCGGCGGACGAAGCAATCGTGGGCTCCGCTCGTTGTCGTCCGATCCGAATGCCGCCTTGGCGAACGAACTGGTGGTGACGTTCATCGACCCGATCGTGACGTCGCTCGGACGATCCAACATCGTCGCCACGCAGATTCCAATCGACTTGGCCGACCGCCACACGAAACTGTCTGCCTGGATTGCGGACAAGAAGTTAGTCGGAGCCCCGCCGGCTCCGGCCCCCGTCGCGGCCCCTGCCCCGGCCGCCAAATAGCGACGTAGATAAAATCCGACCGACGGATAGGCAAAAGGAGTTGCCGACCGTGAAACATCTTTTGAAGCGCGGAGCGCGGAGCGCGGAACTCGGAGCGACATCGCTCCCGGTGCGTCGTCGTATTACGACGGCATCGCATCTCCGACTCTCCCTCTCTCCCCTTCTCCCCCTCTTCCTGTTGCTCGCTCCGGGTTGCGGCTGGCTCGATCGACCCGGCAGTCTGTTCGGCGATCGCAACGGCCCGACCGGACCCGCCGCCACGGCCGAAATGGGCGAGACCCCCGTCGATGCTGCGCAACTCGTCGGCGATAACTGGGTCATGGCCGCGCCCGATCCGCGCCTAGCGACCGATCCGTCGTTGCCGCGCTGGCGACATCCGGCGCTCGAGTCATTGTATGCTCGTGCGCCGGCTGATCGTCCGAATCTCATTCCCGCGCTGACGCTGCCCGACGCTCCGCTTCGTGCGAATGCCGCCATCGGCCTCGCGCGTTGGGGCGACGGTCGCGGGCTCGGCGTCCTCGTCGAGACGGTCGAACATGCACAGCTCAAGTTGCCGCTCCGCCAAGCCGCGGCCGAGGCGATCGGCAACATCACGCAACCCTCGCCGGTCGCCGCGCTGCGCACGTTGCTCGACAACTGGGGACGCTACGAACCGTCGCGTGCGCTCGCCTATTCGCCCGAACTCCATGCCGACCTGCTCCGTGCGCTCTCGCGGCACGTCGATGCGGCCGATGACCCGCGCTTCACCGAATCCTTGCGAGCGCCGACGCTCGGTCCGCGGCAAGAAGCAATCAACGCTTGGTCTCGCACGAAAGCGACGGAGCTGCCGACGGCGGTCGTCGACTTGCGAGCCGATCCGCAGCCGCAACTGCGCGCGGCGGCCGTCGTGCTGACGTTGGATCGACGCCATCCGCAGGCGCTCGAGTTCGCTCGCAATGCGATTCAAGATTACGAGACCGATGTCCGCACGGCGACGATCGCGGCCCTCGGTCGCTACGGCGGTCCCGAGGCGACGGCGATGCTCGAGCGCGTGATGCTGCACGAAGGAGAAGTGCTCCGCGCCGCGGCGGTGCCGGCCCTGCATCAACTCGGCGTCTTCACGGCCGTGCAAACGGCGGCGGGAGACAAAGCGGCCCGCGTCCGCAAGGCGGCCGTCGCTTGTTTGGCGCAACATCCCGATCGCGTCGGCACCGGCCTGGTTCTCACGTTGTTGCTCGACGACAGTCCCGAAGTTCGCAAAGCGACGCTCGCCGTGCTCGAAGCGTGGCCCCTGCCGGCTGCCGGTCCGGTGCTGCTGAGCGCCATGGGCGAGCCGATCTATGAAACGCGCAAACTCGCCGGCGAACAGTTGGCCCGCCGTTGGCCTCCGGCACAAGGCTTCTCGGCCGACGTCCCGCCGGATCGCCGCGGCGAAGTCGTCGCCGAGATCGAGCGTCGCTGGTCGGCCGAGTTCGGCAACATCGATCGCGAAGCGCTCGCCGCGGCGGTGAAGCCGAACCCCGGCGCGCCGAGTTCCGGCAATCCTGGCGACGTCGTGCAGGTCGGCTACAACGCGCCGCTCGCGCCGGCCGCTCCGCAGCTTTCGGAAGATCGTTTGAACTTGCTGCAAAAGATGGTCGAAGAAGCGGCCCGCAACGAAGCAGCGGCCGTCTCGTTCGACGGCTTCGGCGCGGACGTCGTGCAAGGGCTCGAACGGTTGGTCGTCGAGCGGGGCGTCGTGCTGCCCGATGCGGTTTTCAAGAAAGTGTTGCCGCCGAAAGACGAAGTCTTTGCCGCGCTGGAGCAGTTGACCTGGGATGATGTGCATGAACGGCGTCGCGCGGCGAATCGTTTGAGCGCTGCCGCGGAGCCTGCGCCGTTGCGACCGTTGGCCGTGGCGCGGCTCGTCGAGTTAGGGTTGAAGGAAAGCGACGGCCTGGTTTGGAGCGGACTCTTTGCCGCGCTCGCGCGCGATAGCAGCGAGCAAGCGGCCGCCCTCGCGTACGGCGGTCTCAGCCATCTTTC
>CAMCTH010000671.1 GCA_945877965.1 Planctomicrobium piriforme
TAACCAATACAAAAACGCTTACGCGCAAATCGACGTGCAGCTGAAGCGGCGTTACGACCTCATTCCCAACTTGGTCGAAACGGCCAAGGGATACATGAAGCACGAGCGTGAGACGCTCGAAGCGGTCATTGCCGCCCGCAATCAGGCCGCCGGCGCGGGCCAACGCGCCGCCGCGAACCCGGGCGATCC
Organism: Planctomicrobium piriforme; assembly: GCA_945877965.1. Classification (GTDB taxonomy): domain Bacteria; phylum Planctomycetota; class Planctomycetia; order Pirellulales; family PNKZ01; genus CAMCTH01. Next base: position 190 of record CAMCTH010000671.1, read on the forward strand.
GGATGCGATGGCGGGAATCATGGCGGCCGAGTCGCAACTGCGCGGCACGCTCGGTCGGTTGTTCGCCGTGGCCGAGGCGTATCCCGATCTGAAAGCCAACACGAACATGCTCCAGATCCAAGAGGAGCTGACGTCGACGGAAAACAAAGTGTCGTTCGCGCGGCAGGCCTACAACGACGCCGTCATGGCATACAACACCAAGCGCGAAACGTTCCCGGACCTGATCGTCGCGCGGCTCGCGAACTTCACTGAGGCCAAGCTGTTCGAAATCGAACAAGCGGCCGAACGCGAAGCGCCGAAGGTGAAGTTCTAAGCCCGCCCTCTTCATCGCGACGGGCCTATGAATTTCTTTCAGCATCAAGACGCCGCGCGTCGGAAGACCGGGCGTTTGATTCTGCTGTTCTCGTTGGCCGTGGCGGCCATCGTCGGGGCGATCTATTTCATCGTCGTCGGCATCTACGCGGTGAACCATGCACCCGCGGGGACCTCGCTGACGGCCGACGACTTCGTGAACCCGAGCATCTTTGGGCTTACGTCGCTCGGCGTCGGGTTGACGATTGCAGCGGGCAGCTTGTACCGGATCGCGACGCTCAGCGGCGGCGGCAAGACGATCGCCGAAATGCTCGGCGGCCGATTGCTCGACGGTCGCGCGACCGATTGGCGCGAGCGCCGCATGCTAAACGTGGTCGAAGAGATGGCGATCGCGTCGGGCATGCCGGTGCCGCCCGTGTATGTGATGGATCGCGAGACGGGGATCAACGCGTTCGCCGCCGGATTCACGCCCGCCGATGCCGTGATCGGTGTGACCCGCGGCACGATGGAAAGCCTGACCCGCGACGAACTGCAAGGGGTCGTGGCGCACGAGTTCAGTCATATCCTGCACGGCGACATGCGTTTGAATATTCGCTTGATGGGCGTGCTGCACGGCATCCTGCTCATCAGCTTGATTGGCTACTACCTGTTCCGCGCCGCCTTGGAGATCCGCCCGTCGTCGAGCCGTTCTAGCAGCAACAAGAGTGACGGCGGCGCGGCGATCGTACTGTTCGTCATCGCCGTCGGCTTGGCGTTGAATGTGCTCGGCTACATCGGCGTTTTCTTCGGGCATCTCATCAAGAGCGCCGTCTCGCGGCAGCGCGAGTATCTGGCCGATGCGTCGGCCGTGCAGTTCACGCGGAACCCCGAGGGGATCACCGGGGCCTTGCGCAAGATCGGCGCGATCGGCTCCCGCTTTCAAAATGCGAATGCCGAACAGGCGAGCCACATGTATTTCGGCAACGGCATCGCAACTTCTTGGTTGAGTTTGCTGGCGACGCATCCGCCGCTCGTGGATCGGATCAAACGACTCGATCCGCGGTTCGACGGCGACTTTTCCCGCGAGCGACTGAGTTGGCCCGAGCCGACCGAGGCCGAAGCGACGCCCGGCGAGCGCCCCGATCCGCCGCGATCGGCGGCGCAGCGTGCCGCGTCGGCCGCCGTCATGGGAAACCTGGCCGCAGGGATGTCGTCACTGTCGGCCGAGCAAGCGGTCGCCGACGTCGGGCACCCGACGCACGGCCATCTCCTGTTTGCCGCCAACTTCTTGCGGACGCTCCCCGATCAACTCACGGAAGAAGTCCACGACCCGATCGGCGCGGCCTGCACGGTCTTCGCGTTGTTGCTGCATGCCGATCCATCGGACGATGAGCCGATGCTGGAACAGATGCGGACGCACTACGGCAAGACGATTGCCGAGCGGACGGCCCGAATCTTGGAGTTCGTTAAACCGCTGTCGCCGTACTCGCGCTTGCCGCTCGCTCAACTGACGATGACGGCGCTGCGACAACTCACGCCCGCGCAGTTCGATCAGTTCCGCAGACTGGCCGTGCAGTTGGTCAAAGCCGACCGACACGTCAGCCTGTTCGAGTTCTGTCTGCAACGAATGATTTTGAAGCATCTGTCGCGGCACTTCGCCGACGCGCCGCCGGAACCGGTGTTGTACAAATCGCTCGATGCCGTCGCCGCCCCGACGGCGCTGCTGCTGGGTGCGCTAGCCCATGCCGGACATCCGCAGCAAGACCAAGCCGCGGCGACCGCCGCGTATCGAACCGGCGGCAACACGCTAGCCGGGCGCATCTCGCTGCCGCCGCTGGGCCCCGCCGAAGCGTACGGTTTTGGCCCGCTCGACGAAGCGCTCCGGCACACAGCCTGCTCCTCGGGGGCCGTCAAGCAGCAGATTCTCGAAGCGTGCGCCGCGACAATCGAGCACGATGGCAAGATGAAGATCGACGAAGCCGAATTGCTGCGCACGATCGCCGACGCCCTCGACTCGCCCATGCCGCCGCCCGCGGTCGACGCCGTATAATTGCATTGTGCTCGATACTGCCGGCGCGAACCTCAGCCGTCCCGGCGTCGTCGTTGCTCTGCAGATACGGAAATTTTTTCTGATTCATTGCAACCACGACCATGAACACCGATCACCTCCACCGTCTCGGCATCCCGCAGCCTTGCATCAACACCGCCATTCGCGAAAGTCAAGTCGCGGCCGACTCGGGACTGCTGCGCCAATTCGACTTGAAGAAGACGCTGCGCGATTTGGTCGCGCAGCCCGACGACTTCGTCGACGACGGCCTGTTCGGCGAGTTGGCGCGCGAGTTGGTCGACTACGGCGGACCGGCCGAGCCGTCGCGGCAGATTGAATTTCCCGTTTGGGGAGCCGCCGGAATCGACGAAGCGGCGATCGGCCAAATGCGGCAAGCCTGCACGCTGCCGGTCGCTGCGGCCGGCGCATTGATGCCCGATGCGCATGTCGGTTACGGCCTGCCGATCGGCGGCGTGCTGGCGACTCGCAACGCCGTCGTGCCGTACGCGGTCGGCGTCGACATTGCCTGCCGCATGAAGTTGTCGGTCCTCGACATGCCGGCCTGGACGCTCACCGAATCGCACAAGGCGGAGCTGTACGACAACGCACTCGAAAAGGGGACGCGGTTTGGCGTCGGCGGCGAGTACAAGAAGCCGATGGACCACGCAGTCATGGAAGGGGAATGGCACTGCACGCGCATTACCCGCGAGAACAAAGACAAAGCATGGCGGCAACTCGGCACGTCGGGCTC
>CAMCTH010000672.1 GCA_945877965.1 Planctomicrobium piriforme
AGCTGCGTTCTATGACCCCGGCCTCGAAATGCCGAGCGAGGCCGAGTTCAACCCCGATCCGGAAGGGACGAAGCAAAAACTCGTCGAACTCCGCGCGAAGATCGAACGGGTAACGGGCATTTCGGAGTTGATGAAGAAGCCCGATGCAGGCGGAAACACTATGGAGCCGCCGCTGGCCGTTCCGGAAGGCAAGGAGAGCTGGCAGACCTACACCGACGAAAATCTCAAGCTGTTCCTGTCGCGAACGTTTGAAAAGGACAAGGTCAACCCGGCCGCCGAGAAGTTGCACGCGATTCTCACCGCGTACAAAAAGAAAGACGCCCCGGCCTTCAACACCGCCGTCGCCGATTATCGCACCTATCTCGTCGCCAATCCACCGAAAGAATACGACGCCCAGCGCCGCGATCTGGAAGCCTACTTGAACCACGTCGACCCGTTCTTTTATCTCACTTTTTTCTATGTCTTAACGTTCGTCATCGTGGCAATCGGCTGGCTCGCGAAGCCTGAGTTCTTTAACGGCATGGCGTTTCGCATGATCTGCTTTACGTTCGCCTTGCAGTCCGCCGCGTTGATTTTACGCATGTACGTCTCGGAACGTCCGCCGGTCATCAACCTCTATTCCTCAGCGGTGTTCATCGGCTGGGGAGCCGTTCTGCTGGGGATCATCTTCGAAGCCATTTACACAATCGGCATCGGCAACATTGTTGCCTCCGTCGCCGGCTTCGGCTCCTTGCTCATTGCGTTCTTACTTAGTCGCCAAGGCGATACGATCGAAGCACTCGAAGCGGTGCTCGACACGCAGTTCTGGCTCACGACGCACGTCGTTTGCGTGACGCTCGGCTATGCCACGACGTACGTCGCCGGCTTGCTCGGCTCGATCTACATTCTCCAAGGCGTGGTCACGAAGTCGTTGAACCCGACGATCGGCAAAGAGCTGGCCCGCATGACGTACGGCACGCTTTGCTTCGCGCTCTTCTTCAGCTTCGTCGGCACGGTGCTCGGCGGTCTTTGGGCCGACGATTCGTGGGGCCGATTCTGGGGTTGGGATCCGAAAGAGAACGGCGCGCTGATCATCGTGCTCTGGAATGCTCTGGTGTTGCATGCCCGTTGGGACGGCATCGCCAAAGATCGCGGCCTCGCGATCCTGGCCGTCGCGGGCAACATCACGACGAGTTGGTCGTGGTTCGGCGTGAATCAACTAGGCGTCGGCCTGCACAGCTACGGCTTCAGCCAAGAGTTGCTGAACGTGCTGTTCTGGTTCGTCGCCGGGACGGCCGCGATCGTCGCCCTCGGCTCGCTGCCGACGACGCTCTGGCGCAGCGCCGAGAAATTACGAGCGACCTAGGCGCGGCACTCGTTCCTCTGGGTGCCACTGCTGGCTTGCCCAGCAGTGCGGAGCGACGGCAGACACTGCTGGGCAAGCCAGCAGTGGCACCGGAACTTTATCGTCGCAGCGGATCGTCCGCCGCGGGGATGTCGCGAACGCGCAATCGGACGGCGGTCGGCAATGTGCCCGCGTCGCCGTTCTGGCTCGTCATTGCTTTGCCCGACTCGACGATCGACAACCACGGCACGAGCGCCGCCGTCGCCGCCACGGCGGGCACTTGCAACTCCGCCGCAGGCGCCAGCGCTCGCAGCAACTGAGCCGTCGACTGCACGCCCGGCGGCGGCTCGCGCCAGTAGACGACGTCGCCTTGCCGCAAGATCGCTCCTTGCCGTTCGTTCGTGCGAGCCTTGATCGTCAGCCCGCCGGCGATAATCGCGCCGTCCAAGGCGAGCCGATCGAACAACAACATCGAGCCGGCGGGAAACGGTGCGGCCGCACCCGCCAACCCCAAGTGCCTGCCGACCGATTCGGCGAGCGACCGGCTCATCTGTCCCGGCCCCGCTTCGATCGTGAACTCGGCATGCTCCAAACGTCCGCCGGCGACTTCGGCTCGATGGATTTGCAACTCGGCCGAGCCCGAGAGGACATGCGGAAAACGTTGACTGACCAACGTATCAAGATCGGCCTCGGTCACGTCGCCGGCGACGACGCCGTTCCAACCGGCCGCCGTCTGGCGTAGTTTCAATCGTCCTGCAAAGCGCGCCCGCGGACCGAGCACGTCGACGACGTCAGTCAACGGCGCAAACGCCGCGCACGGCAACACCACCGCACCGGTATCGAGTTCGACCGTGGTCTCGGGCTGCGCCGACGTATGCCGCGCGATCCGTAGCGAGACCGGATGCTCCGCCGGCGTGCCGGGGAGCGCGAAGTTCACCAGCAGTTGCTGCGCCGACTCGGCGGGCCCGGCGAGGGCGTCAACGTCGACGAGCGTCTGCGATTCGCCGCCGACGCGCCACGTCAGTTCAGCCGCTTCGAACGTAACGGCCGTCTCCGCCGAGCGAGTCTCGCGACGCAGACGTCGTTCCAAGGCGGCGAAAAGCCGTGCGCCGTGGACCGCGTCGATCTCAGGCTGCGAGGCTCGCAAGTGCCGGCCGTCGGCGTACTCTTCGATTTCCAAGGTCCGGCAGGCGAACACCTGCGCGTCGGTTTCAGGATCGTAACCGCGCACATTTTCGAGCAGCAACGTGCCGGGGCGCGGCGTGCGGACTTGGGCGACCGTCACTCGCATGCCCAACTGCACGGCGATCGATTCCTGCCAGGCGTCGCGGTAGGCGTCGCTCCGCACGACCCAACCCCACGCCAACGTAACAAGGCACGGCAACACGCAGGTGCAGAGAAAGAGCCCGCGGATAAGCGTGCGGCGACGAGAATCGCTGAGCGTCATAGGTCCGCCTCCTTGCGGGCCGATTTCGTTCAAAACCATGCGGACGAACCGCGTCTTACCATTGGCTAGCGCTGGCGAGCCATCTTCAGGAACAGCTCGTAGCGAGCTTTCATTTCGACCAAACTATCGCCGCCGAACTTTTCAATCAAAGCTGCAGCGACTTCGAACGCCACGACGTTTTCCAAGATCACACCTGCCGCCGGGACCGCACAGACGTCGCTCCGCTCGTACTCGGCCCCTTCGGGTTCTTTCGTCGCGAGGTTGATCGAAGCGAGCGGCTTCCGCAACGTGCTGATCGGCTTCTTCGCCGCGCGAACGACGAGCGGTTGCCCGTTCGTCATGCCGGCTTCCAAGCCGCCTGCGTTGTTCGTCGGTCGCGTGTAGCCGAGGTTCGGCGAATCGACTTGATCGGCGTCGTACAGAATCGGGTCATGCACCTGCGAGCCGCGACGTCGGGCCGCTTCGAACCCCAGACCGATCTCAACTCCCTTGATCGCTTGCACCGC
>CAMCTH010000673.1 GCA_945877965.1 Planctomicrobium piriforme
CAGGTCGAGGCGGTTCGGCGAGGAATCGCGGAACAGGCCCGCCGCCGGTTCGAATTCCCAGAACCCGACGGTCGTCGGGCCGACCGCTTCGTTGGTGAGCAGTAATTGCCCGACGTCGAGCGCGGTCGACGAGAGCCGGACGTCGTCGATGAGTCCGTCCCAGATGCCGCCGATCTTTTCACCGCCGCGTGCTCCGAGCGTGAAGCGGCCGCGATCGCGCGGGATCGTCGTGATCTTATGGGCGTTGGTCGACGTCAGCAGCGGCTCGTCGTCGTTCGACAGGTCCTTGGCATAGAACGTCACACCGTTCGCCCCGGTCTCGCTCATGCGAACCGACACGGCAACGTAGTACGGCTTGTTCAACTGAATAGCGAGACTCGAAAAGATCGGCTCGTACGCTGGCTTGCCGTTCGCGTCGGTCCCGGCGAGTTGCAGCACTAGCATCTGCGGTTTGAACTGCGAGCGCTGACTCGTCACGCCGAGCGACCAGCCGGGCTTCGAGTTGTCGCCGTTCCAGTGGGCCGCAATCGTCCGGACCGAGGCGGTCTCGTACGTCGAGCGGAGCAGCACGAACGCTTCGATCGTGAAGTCGCCGTTCGGCAGCTTCGCATCGTCGTCGATTTCGATCCGCCGCATCGCGCCGCTCGGGTCCATCACGACGGCATGCCCGTCGCGGTACGGAATCTTGTCGAGCTTGGCGATCTCCGGCGGTGCTTCTTCGGGCCCGATGCGACGAGCTTGATCTTGCAAGAACTTGACGGCGGCCGACTGCTCGCTCGCCGACGGTTCGCGACCGAACGCCAAACGGAAGGCCGCGGCAATGCGATCGGCATCGACGTCGGACGACTTCGCCTCGTCGGGATAAAGCTTTCGCAAGTGATCGGCGAACGAGCGTGCCTGATCGAGCAACAGCGGACTGTTCATGAGCAGCAAGGCTTGCGTCGGCGTCGTCGTCACATTCCGGCTCGCCGCGCTTTGGAAACCTTCGGGGGCATCGAACACGTCGAGCAGCGGATCGCGCGTGTTGCGGGTCACGCGGCAGTAGATCGAGCGTCGCGGCTCGCCGAAACCGACGGCGGGCCCACCGGCTTCGAGATCGAGCTTGCCGGTGACGGCGAGCAATGCGTCGCGAACCTGCTCGGCATCGAGGCGTCGATTCGGCATTCGCCACAGCAGACGATTCTCGGGGTCGACGAGGAGCGGGTCTTTTGGTGTTCCCGAGCGCGAGGCAAGCACCGCGGCCAAGCCATGGGGCGAATTCTGTTTCAACTGGCCACCGGCCACTGGCAACTGGCCACTATTTTGCCGATACGCTTGCGACGTCACCATCAGTCGATGCAGCTTCTTCAGGCTCCACCCTTCGCGCACGAAATGGATCGCGAGCCAATCGAGCAACTCCGGATGCGACGGCTTCTCACCGAGGCGGCCGAAGTCGCTGGCGGTCGGCACGAGGCCGCGGCCGAAGTGATACTGCCACACGCGGTTGACGATCACGCGTGTCGTCAGCGGATGGTCGGGCTTCGTCAGCCAGTTGGCGAGCGCCGTGCGGCGGCCCGTCGAATCGAGTCCCGGCGGCGGCACGATCTGCGGGGCCGGCTCGCCGAGCACTTCTAAGAACTCCGGCGGAATTGGGTCGCCGGCCTTTTTCGGAATCCGCACCTCCGGCGCTTCGCGACCGACGTCGCGGACCGTCATGGCATGCGGCAGCGGAGCGGGACGTCCATCGGTCAACTCCGAGAGCTTCTTGCGGAGCGCAACCAGCTGCTCTTTCTTTTCATCTTTGAATTTGCGATCCAAGCGATCGAACTCGTACGTCACTTGGCGATAGGCCAGCGCGGCGAGTTGCTTTTCGAACGGCGTCCGCTCGGCGTACGGCTTTTCGAGCATCGTGCGAATGTCTTCGGGAAACTTGTTGATCGCAGCGCGCTCGGCCGAGGCTCGGGCCGGCGCTTCGAGCTTCTCCAAATCGGCCAGCACTTTCGCCGCTTTCTTTTCCCAAGCGGCCTGCTGCTGCTGGTATTTCGCTTGGTCGGCTTTCGTCGCCGTCGGCAGGTCGTCGTGCGGCTGCATCGGCGCGAGGAACGCTTGCAGGCGGAAATAATCCTTCTGCAAGATCGGGTCGAACTTGTGATCGTGGCACTTGGCGCAGCCCATGCCGAGTCCCATGAAAACGTCGCCGACGACGTCGGTCACGTCGTCGAGCATCACCGTCCACTGCGTCCGGACGTCGCGGCTGTTGTATTCATAGATTCCGTGCCGCAAGAAACCGACGGCCGTTTGGGCCGCCGGATCGTCGGGAGCGATTTCGTCGCCGGCCAGTTGTTCGCGAACGAACTGATCGTACGGCTTGTCGTCGTTCAGTGCTTGCACGACGTAATCGCGATACCGCCACGCTTCGTCGCGATAGTCGTCGATCCGGTAACCGTCGCTCTCCGCATAGCGGACCAAGTCGAGCCAGTGCCGGGCCCAGCGTTCGCCGTAACGAGGCGACGCGAGGAGCTTGTCGACGAGGGCCGCATACGCCTGCGGCGAAGCATCGCGAGTAAACTCTGCCACCTCTTCCGGCGTCGGCGGTAATCCGGTGAGGTCGAAGTACACGCGGCGAATGAGATCGGCGGGTTCAGCCGGCGGCGACGGCGCGAGTTGTTCGGCATCCAATCGCGCGCGAAGAAAGCGATCGATCGGGTTTACATTCCAAGCGGGATCGGCGACGTTCGGTGGGGCGGTCTCTTTCAACGGTTGAAAGGCCCAGTAGGCGCGATCCTCGGCCGTGATCTTTTCGCGGGCCACGATCGGCGTCGCGCCGGCATCACCGGGCCAGGGAGCTCCTTGCTTCACCCAATCGACGAGGATCTTGATCTCCTGCTCGGGCAGCTTTCCTTTGGGCGGCATCCGCGGATAGTCTTCGACGTAGCGGACGGCGACGAGCAACAGGCTTTCGTCCGGCTTCGCTTCGTCGAGGGCCGAACCGCTGTCGCCGCCGGTGACCAGGGCCCCGCGCGAGTCGAGCATCAGGCTGCCGCTGTCTGTCTTGGCGGCATGACTGTGGCACGACCAGCAGCGACTCTTCAAAATCGGCTGCACATGTTCGGCGAAGAACTTCGCCTGTTCCGGAGTTGTGGTCGGCGGAGCCTGCTTATCGGCGGCCGCAGCGAGCGTCGTCCACGACGACATTCCACAAACGAGCAACGAGACGACGACGGCGGAAAGTCGAAGCATGACGTGTGGCGCGGGGTGGGAGTGACGACGAGGCGGGATGAGGCAAAACCGGCGGC
>CAMCTH010000674.1 GCA_945877965.1 Planctomicrobium piriforme
CGGACCGCACTCTCCCTACTGAAAAACGACCGCACCCGAAAAGTCGGCGTCAAAAACAAACGCCTCGCCGCAGGATGGAACGAAGACTATCTTGAGCAAGTCCTGTTCGGATCACAGGTTATGGTGCGATAGCCCTGGGCCCGTTCGAGCCCTTCTTCGTGCAGCAGCACGTCGGCAAAGCCGAGAATGGCTGTCATCGGCGTCCGGATTTCGTGGCTCATGTTCGCCAAGAAGTCGCTCTTGGCTCGTACGGCCGCCTCGGCCCGCAGTCGGGCATCGTGCAGTTCGCGGTTCTTACCGCGGAGTTCGGCCGCTTGTTCCTCGAGCAACTGGTGCGTCTCGGCGACGTCGTTGAGGGCGCAACGTCGGGCGGCGTCGTCGGCTTCGCGGAGGCGACGGAGCTGCGGCGTGGCGTCGTAGACCGAGAGCAGGGCGGTTTGGCGCGACTCGTCGCCGGGCCGAACGTCGAGCTCTTGCGCCAGCGGAATTCCGGCGAGCTCCAAATGCTTGGGCAAAAAGTACGGCGGCATCGACGCTTCGTAACGCCGCACGGCCCCGCGCTCGAACACGTCGCGCAAACCGTCGCGGAACGGGGCGACCCCGAAGCGGACGAAGACCTCATCCAGCCGTCGGCCGAGCATCTCGTCGGCCGTATAGCCGGTCCAAGTCGACAACACGGAGTTCCAGGCGAGGATCACCAGTTCGTCGTCGATCAAACAGATGCCGTTGGGCAACGCATCCCATGCGCGCCGGGCGGCCGTCGATTGATACCACAACGAATCCGACATGATGAACCCGTACCGATCTCAGAGAGAAGTCGTCGCGCAGCCTCCGCGCCGATCGGGCGCGCCATGCGGTTGGCCGCATCAAGAGAGTGCCACATCGGGTATTTACGTCACCCGGTCGGCAAGTCAAACCCGCTCCGCTAGAGGGGGTGACTCCGGCAACGATGTTGCGGCTTAGAGGGCGAAAAGCGTCGAATCGGCCGGGCATTGACACCAATTCAAGGCGGCCGACGACCTCGGCGCAAAAAAATAGGGTCGTTCGGAAAACCGAACGACCCTGTCTCGTTGTTGCCGGATTTGATCCGACCGGGGAAGCAGGCCGAGCCGCTAGGCGCCATGGCCGCACGAAGTTGAGTCGTCGAAACGAATCAGTCCGTACTCAAACGCTCCCGCAGGCGGAGCAGAGGCTACTTCTTCTTCTTCTTGGCAGCCTTCTTAGCGGGCTTGGCAGCAGCTTTCTTCTTCTTGGCCACGTCTCATCCTCCGAAATAAATAACTCGGTGAGATCCCTCTTACCTTGAGTCACTGGGATTGATCGCCGAGGCGATCGATCTTCGTCACTTCGATTGAGCGATCCTCACCCTTGACAAGAAACGGACATCCTATCACAAGGCTCGACTTACAAAGCAGCGCTGCTTTTTTGTCGTCGAGACCACTTGTCTCTAAGAGAAGCTCATTCGTCGCTCACTGTACGAATTCTCCAGAATTCTGCAACAGTATTTTGAAAAAATCCTTGCGTCTTCACAAGTTTTTCGTCTCGCGCGCTCGCGCATTGCGTTAACTCAACGCACTCGCGCGCTCGATCGCGCCGCATCGTTCGCGCGTCGCATGACGACGTCGACAATTAGTACAACGACAGTCGTGAGCCGTCGGAAAAATGCACGCTCGGTTGTGCGCGGCGTTGATCGATTCCGAACAGTCGCCGCTCTTCCGGTTGCCAGAATTGCGATCGCACCCAACTCCACGGCGCGACGCCGACCGGCTGCGCCTGCGACGGCGGTTGCAACGCCCCGACGATCTCCGACCAGGCGCGTCCCCAGACCGCGCGACGAACGTGAATCGGATCGAAGCCGTACCACTCGGCGCGCGGCGCGACGAACCGCGCGCCATGTGCGGCGACCAATCGCCGCACGCCCGCTTCGACTTCTTCGGAGCGCCGCAGCGCATCCGAAAAACTATCGCGATTTCCCGGAAAAAGCACGCTTCTGAGCATCAGATAACGTCGCGGCCCTAAGCTCCGCACCGCGTCCATCGGCAGCCCGGTGACGACAACTTCGACGTCACGATCGCGCAACTTTTTGACGACCGCTTCGACCCATTCCAAGATCTGCGCGACCGGTACGCCGTACATCACATCGTTGCCGACGTCGGTCACGACGGCGACCGTCGGCAGCGTGTGACGCGCGTGCCAGGAGCGCCAAATTCCGCAACTGTTGATGCCCGGCAACACCCGACCGACGATGTTCGTCGTCAGTCCGTACGAGCGGCCGTTCCCCGGCGCGGCCAGAATGTCTAACGGTTCGTTCCAAGCTCGCCGCGCGATGCCCGCGAGGGTCGCCAAACCGCGCGTCAGATTGCTCGCGCCGAACAGGAGCAGGCGGCGTTGCGGGTCGACGTTGGGCTTCGCGGGGCGGCGCAAAAAAATATTTCCGTCTTCACCGATTTTTTGATCCGAAATCGATCGCAGCGCGCGATCGGCATTCCGATTCGTCGATCATGCCGACGGCCGAGGCTCGCACTTTCCGATCCGGTCGCGGTCGCTTGCTCGGCGGCATCGACCGTCGCTCCGCCTAGTAACGCGAGCCCGGATAGCGGCCGTCGAGTTGCTGCAGCGTCATGTAATTTTGGTAAGCCAGGTAACCGAAGAAAAACAAACTGAATTGCCAACCCTGCGTCAGACCGTATACGCCGATCAAAACGGCGGTCCCGATCGACAGCATCAGGGCCTTCCGCAAACCGTCGCGGTAATCGTAGAGCTGAAAGACCGACGCCGCGGTCTGGCCGCCGTCGAGCGGGTAGATCGGCAGCAGGTTCAGCAGCCCCCAGTAGATGTTGGCGTAGAGCAGGTCGCCGATGAGCAGGTCGACGTACGGTTTTCCGAACGTAAAGAACTGGAAATTGATGAGATTCGGCAGCCCCAGGCGAAATTCCGCCAGCTGCCCGCCGAGCTTCAGGCCGATCAAAATCACCCCGGCCAACAGGAAACCGGCCGCCGGTCCCGCCAACGAGATGACGATCTGCGACTTCGGATCGCGTCGCCAGTTCGAGTCCTGAATCGCCAGTCCGCCGAAGCCGTGCAGCACGATGTGGGCCGGCGACCCGTAGTAGTTGATCGCCAGGACATGGCCGAACTCATGGACCAAGATCGACACAAAGGCGGCCACGAGCCAGACCAGCGCCTCTTGGGCGGTCGTGTCGGCGCTCGACCCCAACAGCAGCATGATCAGCCAGAAGAACGGATGGACCCGCACCGGCGTTCCGAGCAG
>CAMCTH010000675.1 GCA_945877965.1 Planctomicrobium piriforme
TTCCAATCGCCTGAGCGATCGTGGCGTTGAAGTCGGGCATGTTGACGGGCTTCTCGGCGACTCGCTCGCCTGCGGCATCGGACTTGCCGTAGACGTAGCCCCCCTTCATGCCGCCGCCGGCGACCCACCAGGTGAACGCGGCTGGATGATGTCCGCGCCCCGCCGTCACTTCGCTGATCTGCGGCGTCCTGCCGAATTCGGTAGCCATCACGACGAGCGTCGTCTCGAGCAAGCCCCGTTGATGCAAGTCACTGAGCAAAGCCGCAAAGGTTTGATCGGCCGACGGCGTCATCCGCTCCATCGAGACGAGTTGGTCGTTGTGCGTGTCCCAGTTCTGATCGTCTTCGACTTCAATGAATCGCACGCCGTGTTCGACGAGTCGCCGGGCAAGCAGGCATCCTTGTCCGAATGTATGCAATCCGTAGGCTTCTTGCGTCTTCGCGCTTTCTTGCGTGACGTCGAAGGCCTTAAGATCCTTGCTCTTCATCAACTCCACCGCTTTGGCGTGGATCTTGTCGTAGGCCGCAGCCGATCGATAGGGCGTCCGCTTCAGAAAGTCGCTCCCTAAGGTCTCGGCCAGTTGCGTGCGACGGGTGAAGTCGGCGGCGGCGACGTTACGACTTAGGGCCGAGTTCTGCAAGCCGGCTGCGGGGTCGACGATCGGCAGCGGAGCCAAGTGCGATTCCATGTAACCGCTGCCGGGATGTTGCGGACTGCCGTTGATCAAAATGTTGCCGGGGAGCAACGGATTGGATGAGCCCAGTTGTTTCAACGCCCAGGTACCGAGCACCGGATGGGCAATCGTCGGGGTGAAGTAATAGCTCGTGTGCGCCAAGTAGTTGCCGCGATCGTGCACGCCTTGCGTCGACGTCATCGAGCGTACCAGCGAAACGTGATGCATTTGCCGTGCGAATTGCGGGAACCATTCCGAGACCTGCACGCCGGGCGCGCTCGTATCGATCGCCATCACGCCTGCCATCTCGGCGCGACCCGGCTTGGGATCGAACGTGTCGATGTGCGAGATGCCGCCGCGCATGTAGAGATAGATGACGCTCTTTACTTGCGGCATTCGTCGTTCGAACGCCGACGCTCGGGCCGACAAGCCTAGCACGTTGACGCCGAGGCTGGTCTTGGCAAACGCTTCCAGGAAGCGACGACGCGAGATTTCCGAAGGGACGATTCGCATAGGAGGTCTCGTTACTGCACAAAGAGGAATTCGGGCGTGTTCAGCAGCGCCCAGATCAGATCCGCTTCCGAAGTCGGACTATCGGCGAACAGTGCTTGGCATTGTTTGGTCTCATCCAAAGTCGGACTGCGAACCAGAATCGATTGATAGAGGGCTTGAATCCGTTGCTCGACGTTCGCAAACGGCTCCAGTTTCTTGCGCAAGTAGGAGTCCGGCTCAAGGGCCGCTTGCGTCAACTCGCCGTTCATCAGAGCCAGCGAGTGCGTGATGTTGGGGTTCTTGTTAAAGGCGTCGATTTCGCGACGATCTGATTGGCCGAACTGGCGGAGAAAATGTCCCAGCCGGATCGGCGTCGGAATCTCCGAGGCTCGCACAAGATTCGGCGAAAGCCCTTTCCAGCGCGGATCGGTTTCTTTTGCCGTGGAAGCTCCGCCCATTTGCAGCCTCTGGTGGAGTCGCTCGAACGGGGCGTTCTCGGCAGCGTGCGCCTCCACAAGTCGCTTCACTTCTTCGGCATTGCCCGTCTCTTGGGCCTTTTTCATTTCGATCTTCTGGTTCTCGAGCGTGAGGTTATGTCGACGTCGTACGACGTGATACTCGGCCATCGCTTCCGAACGCGCAAGCAATTCATCCGCGTTCATGTTGGTGAGCTTGACGAGTAGTTCACGGCTCACCGGCCCGCGATCCGGAGGCAACGGCTTGCGAGCATCCAGGTCTTCGACCAACAGCGCCAGCTGCGAATCCCAAAGTTGCTCGGCCGACAATCGCCGCAGCAGCGGCCCTCGCAACGAATACGCCTCGCCCGGCTCCAAGTCCTTACGCTCCGCTTCGCTCTGATAGAGCCGCGAGTTGAGCAGGACCGCGAGAAAGGCGCGTTCGTCGTAGCCCAGCTGAGCCATCGACTGCGACAAGAAGTCGAGGAGTTCCGGCTGCTCCGGTCGATTGACGGGCGACAGACTATCGATCGGTTCGATCAAGCCGACGCCCATCACCCGCTTGAACAGACGATTGACGATATTTCGCGTGAATCGCGGATTGCGCGGCGACGTCATCCAGGCGGCAAACGCCTCGCGACGGTTTTCGATCGTAACCGGAACGTCGTCGCCGAACATCGTCCGGGCCGCGACCGTTTTGCCGCGGTCCGCAGGATCGGTCATGTAATGATCGGGGACCGCCAGTTCGTGGGGCGTGTCCTTCGTCAATCGCTTGAGCGGTGCGACCGTTCCGCTGGCCGCGTCACGAACCGCTTTGGAAGCGTTCATGGCATCGAGCTTCGAGATCAACTCGGGCCAGTGCTTGACGTTGTCCGTCGAGTAACCGCTCGAGGTATAGAGGTTCGAGACGCCGTAAGTGAAAGCGGTGAGCTGATAGAAGTCCTTTTGCGTGATCGGCTCGAAAGGATGGTCGTGGCACTGGGCGCACTCGATGCGCGTTCCCAAAAAGATGCGAGCCATGTTCGACATGTGATCGAACGGCATCCCCAAGTCACGCAGATAAAATCCGACGGCCCCGTTCTCCCACAAGTATCCCTTCGCCGTGACCAAGCTTCTCACATACTCGTCGTACGCCATGCCGGAGCGGACCGACTCTTTGACCCAGTCGTCGTACATGTACCCGGGTTGACCGGGGAAGCCTTTGGTCACGAGCCGCAGTTGATCGGCTTTCCAATTGAACGTGTGGCTGACGTAGCCTTCGCCGTCGAGCAACGTATCGATTAAGCGCGCTCGTTTGTCGGGAGACTGGTCTTCGAGAAACGAGCGAAACTCGGCAAAGCTCGGAATTCGGCCCGCGACGTCGAGATAAACGCGGCGGACAAATCCTTCGTCGCCGACCGCCGCATTCAGAGATGTTCCCTTGCCTGCATGATATTGCTGAACCAGTTTATCGACCTGTTGCGCCAGCTTCGGCACATCGGCTCGCGATAACGGTTCGGCCCGATATTCGACCGCCGGTTCGCGATGATCGAAACGTTGCCAGCCCTGCATCTTCGCGCCGTCCGCGATCCAGCGACGGAGCAGACCCCGTTCCGTTTCGCTCAACGATTGCCCGCCTCCTTTCAACGGCGGCATCAGGCTTTCGTCGG
>CAMCTH010000676.1 GCA_945877965.1 Planctomicrobium piriforme
CATCACTGGCGGCGGATTGCACGGCAACCTGGAGCGGATCATTCCGCCGACCTGCCGAGCCGAGATCGACCGCTACTGCTGGCCGATGCCGCCGGTGTTCCGCTGGCTGCAAAAAATCGGCGAGATCGAAGACGACGAAATGGACCGCGTCTTCAACATGGGCCTCGGGATGGTGCTCGTCGTCAGCGAATACTACGCCGAGAGCATCCGGCACCAGATCCAAGACGCGGGGATCGATTGCTTCCCGATCGGCAAGATCGTCGCAGGCCAGGGCGGCTGCGCCTGGGCGTAAATAAGTTGCCGACGTTGCTCCTCACGTGATCCTGTTTGGTCCCCTCGCCCCCGCAGGGGGAGAGGGATAGGGTGAGGGGCTGAAGCTACGTCCGGCACGGCCGCTGCCTGCGGCCCCCACACCCCCGGCCCCTCTCCCCGCGTTGCGGGGCGAGGGGAGCCAAACCCTCACGCGTTTTGATCTCTCTCGCGTATCGATCACACGAGTACTTACCGCACGAGCATCCAATCGAGTTTCGCTCCGGCGGGGGCCGGTTTGGCGAACGTCACGGTGAAGCCCTCGGCCGTCTTGTTCGAAACGGCTCGTTCCGTGAGCCACGAGAGTTCGAGGAACACGGCATAGTCGCCGTCGCTCTCGGGTTGCGGGAACTTGACCGTAAACGTGGTCGCTTCGCCGGCGATGTCGAGATTCTTGCCGCGCAGGTTTTGCGCCGGCTTCGCCTCGCCGGAGAGACCTGCGACGCCGGAGACCGCGCCGCCCGCTTGGACGCCGCCCCCTTCGAATTGAAATTCGCCCGACTGGCGATTGACCGTCAACGACGCGACTTGCGGCGGTTCGACGGCGTCGGTCGGACGCGCGTTACCGGTCGTCGGGGCTGGAGCGCTCGGGTCGACTTCCGGCTTCGGCGCGAAGCCGTAGTGCCACTTGATCGCTTGCTCGCGGTTCGGCTGGTTGAAGAGGATCGCGGCGTTCGCGAAGTCGGCCTTGAGGTTGAAGCCGATCGTCGCGGCCGAGTTGAGGACGATGATGTTGTCCCAGGCCGGTTTCGGTTCGTGCCGCTTGCTCACGTCGTCCATGTTCGCCGGCCCGCCCGCGACGCTGATGACCGAGTATCGCGACGTCGCCCCTTGGTTCGAGACGTCGAAGACCGCGGCCGGGAACTGCCCCGGCACGTCTTCCCACATCCAAGTGCGGAACACTTGCGGCTTGAACGGGTCGGGCCCGATCGCTTGTTCGACGGCGTCGTCCTTCGCAAAGTCGAAGTCGGTGCCGACATCCGTCGCCGGCGCGACGCCGAGCGTGCGCAGATTGCCGCGATCGCCTCCCGCAACGGCCCGCGAGACGTCGTTTACATACGTGCCCGGCGCGATGATGTACGACAGCGGCGCTTCGTGGCCGTCCCAGGTGTAATTCTCGGGGCGATACAAGGTTGGGCTTCCCGCGCTCTTCGCACCCCACCAGAAGCGTTGAATCTCAATGTCCTTCGTGCCGTCGTCGTTCTTTGTGAACTTCGTGATCATGTACCAGCGATAGTTCCCCTTCGGCGTCATTTCGGTCTTGTCGCTCAGCGCGAAGAAGCGGCCGACGACGTTCTCGTCCCAGGGGCAATCTTTGTCGCCGCGAATGAGTCCGCCGAACTTCCGCTCGATCGAGTTGGTAACAGGATTCTTCACCAGCGACGTCGCGTAATTCACGCCCTGATAGGTCGACATCGCCGGATTAGGTGCGTCGAACTCGGTGCGCCCCGCGACGACGATCACCTTGCCGGCCGTCAGATGTTTGGCGGGATTGCGATTGATTAACGGGCGCGAGTTGCCGAGCGTGTCGACGTTGGCCGCACCGCTTGCAGAGTAGACGACCGTGCCGGAGGCGGCATCGGCCGACTCGACTTTGCCGCGGAAGTTGTTGTCTTTCGAGCGAATGAACGCCGCGTAGCAGTTGCCGTTTTCGTCACCGGCGGCCGAGTGGACGTTCGTCATGTAGTTGAAGTCGCAGTAGTAGATGTACGTATCGCCGTGGGCGTACTGATTGCGAATCACCTTCACGTCGTAGGTTTGGTTGTCGGCATTGCTGGTCTGCGTCATGTGCAGAATGCCGGTGTTGCTTTTGTTGTGCGCGATTGCGCCCGGCTTGTGATCCATGCTCGTGTCGGCGACGAAGTAGTGCATGTTCAGGTCTTTGTCGTAGCCGAGCGACTTGATGCACGCGCGCGTGACGCCGCCGCCGTAGCCGCTGTGACCGTGGACGTTGATGAACTGCCCCGGCGCGAGGCCGCGCACCGTCGGCACATAGAAGCGGCGATCGGTTCCCTTTTCGACGGCCCGTTGGATCCAATCCAAGTAGCTGATCGAGCCGTAGACCATCTTGCTATCGAGTTGGATCATCGGGTGCGTCCCCCAGTGTGGCACGCTGTCGCCTTGATCCAAGCGGAACTGACGATCAATCTTCAACCCGGTGAGCGGCGGCACTTGCAGGATCGTCTGCTTGTCGTCGGCCGTGACGACCGTGACGCCGCCGCCGGTCGACCAGCGCTTCGTCTCGGCCGGCGCTTCGGGCGTGCGGACGAGACCCTGCAGCGAGTGCGAAGTTTTGATCTGTTTCCAGGCGTTAGCGGGAACGACCAGCACGCCGCCGGTGCCGCGGAGGGCCTCGATCGCCTTGTCGTAGGTCGCTTGCGCTTCGGCGGGATTCGTCGTCGGACCGAATTCACTTAGCGGGCGACCGAGCTCGGGCAACGCCGGTGCGGCCGCCACGACGACCGGCTCGGCCTTGGCCTGTGCTTGGGCCGACGACGTATCGACGAGCGACGAACTGATTCCGATCGCGAGAAAAACCGAGAAGCGAGCGTTCATAACGGGGTATTCCGCCTGAGGAATAGGAGCTATTGGAAGACGATTGAATGCGACAGAGTAATCGCGACCGAGCCCCGCGCCAACAGGGGTGAATTCACATGTCCGGCGAAATTCCGGGTGCGACGCGGTCTTATTTAGCCGCGTCGCTCGTCGACGCGCGCTTCGGCCGGCGGCGCGGAGTCGTTACGCCCGTAGTCGAACGTGAGGCTAACGGCGCGCGGGGGCGAGCCCCGCGGCTAAATGAAGACGAGTAGACCCGCATTCCCCAGATGAGTTCTCGATCTTCGGCATGTAATTTGCGCCAGACCCTGGAAAACTAGGTTGATTCTGCCAATTCATGTCCTGCTGACCGAGGAACCCAATGGGTGACTGCCAGAAGAGCGATTTGCGGGTCGATTTCGAC
>CAMCTH010000677.1 GCA_945877965.1 Planctomicrobium piriforme
TCAGCGCGTCGACCTGATCGAGCGCGCGGAGGATCGAGAAGACGAAGTAGGCGTCGTGAACCGGATTCGAAACCGGCTGCGGGAACTGGCCCCGCAGCTTTTCGAGAATTTCGTGATAACGGGGCGTCATGGTCCAGCGTTCGGTTGATCCTGACCGCCGGCGTTCGGCGGGCTTTGATCCAGGTCATGATGGCATCGCGGACAACTTCGGCCAGCGCAGGAAACGATCATCGCATCGGCATCGGACTTTGTCACGTTAGGATCGTGCCGCAGTATCTTCCAGCCCAACTTGGATTTCAGTTCCAAAATAAGTGAACCGGGAATGAAACCAATCAGCAAATGAATGCCGCAACTAGGGCACTTTGGAAACTGCGACGGCGTAGTCAGAAGCTCGCTCCCGTCTGCACTGGTTACTTAATCCCGGCCTTCTTCAGCTTCGCTTCGTATTCGGCGATGTAGGTGTCGGGATCGGAGTCGAACAGGTCGCGGCAGCCGGTGCAGCAGACGTAGTACGTTTTGCCTTTGTACTGGAACGGCATCGTGCCGACGCCGCCGGTGACAATGCACTCGGGCTCGAACTTCCCTTCGCCGAAGCCGCTGCCGGTCCGCGTGTAGCCGACCTCGGCCAGGCGGAGATAACTGTCGGGCGTCGGGCCGCGCCGTTCGAGCAGCGCGACGAGCCGCTTCTTCTCGGCGGCGAAACGGATGGTGATCCGATGCGGAGCGATTTCCGGAGCTTCTTCGGCGGTGAACGTCAGCGAGCCGGCCGCGGGATCGAGCAGTCCGGAGTAGGCGACGGTGCCGCCGTCGGCCGTTATGCCGGCGAGGGCGAGTTTCAACGTGCCGGTCTCGCTCGGACCGTCGACCGCCGTGATGCGCCCTTCGACGAGATGCTTCCCCTTCGGCGCGGCAAAGACGAGGGCCGCCAGTTTCTTGTTCTCAAAGTCCCAGCGCCACTCGGCCTCTTCGATCCAACCGCCTGAACTCGACCCACGCTTCGGCTGGCCGACGCCTTTCCATTGCCCAATGTAATCTTGCAACGGCTTGAGAACGGAGTCGGCCGACTTTTCCGGCGCGGCCGCGGCAACGATTCCGCCCAGCGCGACGCCGACGAGGAGGATGGCGAGAGAACGCAACATAGGAGTATTCCTGGAAGCTGATTTCTTATGGCGTTGGTTTCAAACAACACCGCTTAGCCGGGTCGTCCCCGACCCGGCATCGAGTCCGCCCCGAGGACGGGGCGGCTAAGCCGCAAGCGTTGGGGACGGCGAACGATTCGCTGCGAACGGTTCAGTGCGAGCAGGTGTAGTTTATCGGTAGGAAACGGGCGTCACAATCAAACGGTTTTGATTGCCCGCGAAAACTAGCAAGGAAACGGCACTTCTTCGCCGCGGATTTCGCTTAGGGCGTTGTGGGCGGCTCGTTGCTCGGCTTCCTTCTTGTTGCGGCCCCAGGCCGGCGGATAGCGTTTGCGGCCGATGACCGCCGCGATCTGGAAGCACTTGCTGTGGTCGGGGCCCTTCTCGTCGAGCAGTTGATAGTTGGGCGTCGTGGCGAACTCGCGCTGGGCGAAGTGTTGCAGCAGCGACTTGTAATTGCCTGCGTTCTCGCCGCCGACGGCGATGTCGATCTCGCCGACGATGTGCGCTTCCAAGAACCCGCGGACTGCATCGTGCCCGCCGTCTAAGTAGACCGCGGCGATGAGCGATTCAAAGACGTCGGCCAAGAGCGACGACGGCAGGCCCCCTTGCAGCGACATCCCTTTGCCGAGCAACAGGAACTCTTCCATGCCGAGCGATTCGCTCACCTTCGCGCACGTTTGGCGGCTGACGACGACCGATTTGATCTTGGTCATCTCGCCTTCGAGATATTCCGGAAAGCGATGGTAGAGAATTTCGCAGATGACGGCGCCGAGAATGGCGTCGCCGAGAAATTCCATCCGCTCGTTCGAAGAGAGCCGATGTTGCGCGCCCGAAGCGTGCGTGAGCGCTGCCTGCAACAGGCTGCGGTCTTTGAAAGTGTAACCGATCCGCTCTTCGCAGGCCTTCAGGAGAACATCTCCCTCGACCCCTAAATCGGGATAGCCCGGACTGCCGGTCGCCATAAGTGTGGGGGCGGTTGAGCAAGGGAACAGGCACCGTGCGGCGATCGTCGAGGATGACGAATCGTTCAGGCGGAGCCGGTTCCCACGTCCAACACAATCGAAAAGGGGTGAAAATCGAAACTTCGAATCTATCGCAACCCTAGTTGCCGTTTGGCTTTTTGTCAATCTCGATGCCGCTGCGGCGGAACATTCCGGCGACGCCAGGCTGCTGTGGGCAAGATGTCGACCGCGGCGGTAACATCATGTGTAGGCGGCACAAAGCCTTTCGGATGAAAACATTCCCAGGAGGATCGGACATGTATAAACAGCGTTT
The DNA here is from genome assembly GCA_945877965.1 of Planctomicrobium piriforme. Taxonomy (GTDB): domain Bacteria; phylum Planctomycetota; class Planctomycetia; order Pirellulales; family PNKZ01; genus CAMCTH01. Next base: position 2,418 of record CAMCTH010000677.1, read on the forward strand.
ACGAGGATGGTTGGTCGTCGCCGTAATCGGCCTCGCGGCCGGCGGTTGGTTATGGCAGCAATCGCATTCTTCGGCTCAGCAGCCGCAGTTGGGGGCCGCCGCGGCTCCGGCCGTGCCGCAAGCACCCGTGTCGCACGCTAAGGCTTTGTCGCAGGCGTTCCGCAATGCTTCGGAAATCATTCTGCCTGCCGTCGTCACGATCGAGACCTCGACGAAGGCGAAAGCCGCCGTCGGCAAGAAGCCGGGCATGAAGGGGGGCGAGAACCCGTTCAAGGGGACGCCGTTCGAAGATTTCTTTGACGAAGAACAACTCCGTCGTTTTGGCGATCAGCATGGCCAAGAGATGCCCTCGGGCGGTGCCGGCTCGGGCGTGATCATCGACAAGTCGGGCGTCGTCCTGACGAACAATCACGTCGTCAACGGGGCCGACGTCATTACGGTCCGCCTCGCTGATGGTCGCGAGTTCAAGGGGACCGACGTCAAGACCGACCCCCAAACCGATCTCGCCATCGTGCGGATCGAAGGGGCCGGCAATCTTCCGGTCGCGAAGCTCGGCAATTCGGACGAAATGGAAACCGGCGACTGGGTCATCGCCGTCGGCAATCCGTTCGGTCTGGAACAAACCGTCAGCGCGGGCATCATTAGCGGCAAAGGCCGACAGATCGGCGCTGCCGCTCGTGCTCAATTCCTGCAAACCGACGCGGCCATCAATCCCGGCAACTCGGGCGGCCCGCTCGTCAACCTCGAAGGGGAAGTGATCGGCATCAACACCGCGATCGCCAGCAACGGCGGCGGGAACGACGGCATCGGGTTCGCCGTGCCGGTGAACTTGGCCAAGTGGG
>CAMCTH010000678.1 GCA_945877965.1 Planctomicrobium piriforme
CTTTGAACTTCTCTGAAGCAAAAATCGGCACATGCGGCATGACGTGCGGAACATAGAGAAAGAACGGCCGGTCGCGGTTCTTTTCGATGAACGCAATGGACCGATCCGTAAACTGCCGCGTGAACTGCGATTGATCGGGATCGAGAGCGACGGTCTTCTCGCCTTCTTGCAGCGGCAACGGCGGCAGCGTTTTCATCGAGCCGTGCAGCGGACCGTTGTCGTTTGAGTAAGGAATGCCGAAGTATTCGTCGAAGCCGTTGCGAAGCGGCGAGAACTCGGCGAGCGTGCCGAGATGCCACTTGCCGAACATGGCGGTGGCATATCCCTGAGCTTTGAACATTTCCGGCAACAGTTGTTCGTCGGGCGCAATCCCTTCGCGGCTCTGGTGATTGAGCGCGCCGAAGAGGCTAACGCGATTTGCATAGCAGCCCGACATGAGCGCGGCCCGCGACGCGGTGCAGACCGCCTGCGCGACATAGAAACTCGTGAACTTGCGCCCTTCGGCCGCCAGTCGATCGAGATTCGGCGTGCGAATGTCTTTCGCCCCAAAACACCCGACGTCGCCGTACCCTTGGTCGTCGGTGAAGATCAGCACGACGTTCCGGTGCGTCGTGCCGTCTTTCAGCTCCGCGGCCGCAGCCGATTTGGCACCGGTTCCTAGCAGCAAGAGCCCGAGAAAACAGGACGAAATAAATAACGCGTGCCGAGCAAACATGAAGCAACTCCGAAGCATCGAGCCTGAGATCTAGGAGCACGCAATATCGACGGCCGACGACGCACGGTCAACCAATGGGCTCGGAGCTGCTATCGGGGGGCGACGGGGTGGCGCGATCTTACGCGTCGGGCCTTCTCACGCCAATTGGTCACTTTCGATTTGCCGCCCTGTGGTTTTCAACCTAGGGTTTAAATGCTCCCCGCCGCACCGCTAGGTAGTGGCATCACACCTACCATCACGAAGCTCACGACGCCTCGAACCACGAAGCGAAGTGGATTTAGATCCCGTTTATACAGAGTCCGCGGCGACTGTCTGCGTCCACGACGAATCACCTGGAGAAACTCGGATGACTTAGCTCAGTCGAAAGGAAGATCCGTGAGGATCTTCACGCAGCTTCGCTTGTTTGAACCCTGGCGTTCCTCCCTGCGGTATTCCCTGCCGAACTCCGGATCGATTCTGACTCCCCTCCGAACTGTGATCGAAAAGTCTCGCGCGGCATCGGCATCAGGCCGATCGGCGAGCGGTTGATGTCTGCCGATTCGGAATGGCATGAGTATTCACGATCCACAGGTGACAATGCATGTTTCAACGCGTGCCGTTGGCAATGTTGGGGGAAGGCTTGGTCTTGGCGTCGCCGATTCGCGACGAGCAGCAACGTTTGCTTCTCGGCGCCGGCGTGCCGATCACGCAAGAGCTCGTGCTCGGACTGCACAAGCGCGACGTTCGCACGGTGATCGTCGCCGATCGCGATTACCATTTGATCCATGCGTTTAAATCGCGCGGTCAGGCGAAGAACACGCTGCCGTCGCATGTGAATACTCGGTCCGACTTGGAGTGCGAATCGTCTCGTCATCTGGACGACGAGATCAATCAGCTCGGCGGCAATGAGATCGTCGCGTCGGAGAACCCGTTCTCGGCCGGATTGAAACGGCATGGAGCGACGGCCTACGATAGCCGCAACATGCACCAGATGGTCGAGTACTCGCGACAGACGAGCGGCCGGATGCAGGAGTTGCTCGGCCGGCTGGGAAACGGCGAAGAGGTGGCCGACGACGCGGTCCGAAAACTATCGCAAGAAGCCTTAGTGCGAGCCGCGGAAGATCTCGATCTGTTCGTCTGCATGGGAATCAACCCGAGCGAAAATACTTCGATCTTCGCGCATTCAACGAGCGTCGCGACGTTGGCCGTGGCGATGGGGGCGACGTTGGGGCTCGACGAAGCGATGCTTTGCGACCTCGGCGTCGGCTGCCTAGTGCACGACGCCGGGATGCTCAAAATCGATCCGCGGCTCTATCAATCGGCGCAAGTGCTCACCGACAGCGACTTCGTTGAAATCGCGAAGCATCCGGTTATCTCGACCGACTTGCTCTATCAGAACATGAAGTCGGTCCCGTTGGCCGTGCGAATGATCGCCTATCAAACCCACGAACGATGCGACGGCAGCGGCTACCCGCGCGGCACGACCGGCGACAAGATTCATCCGCTTTCCAAGATCGCGGCGGTGGCCGACTCCTATGTGGCTCTTGTTTCGCCACGTCCGCATCGGCCCGCCATGTTGCCGTATCACGCGATGGCGCGGATGCTAAAAGACGTCGGGGCCGGCTTGCTCGATTCGTCGGCGGTTCGGGCATTGTTGCAAACGATCTCGTTGTTTCCGATCGGTTCGTTCGTCGAACTCAACAACGGCATGGTCGGCAAGACGATTCGAGCCAACGGCGCGTCTTACGACCGGCCGGTCGTAGAGATGTGGAAACGCACCAATCTGAGCGCCGCGCCGCAGGTCGTCGACCTGCTTAACGAGCCCGATCTGAAAGTATCGAAGCCGCTGACGTCGCTGCGGTGACGCAACCGCGTCATTTCGCCCGATCAATACGCGACCGTGATCCCTGCGTTCAGCATATCGGCTGAAACGCGAGTGGTGACGCTCGTTCCCGCCAACGGCCCGAACACGGGATGATGAAACGGCCCCGTCGTCGAGTTCTCGAAGCCGTGCGTATACGCGACGGTTGCCGAGACGCGATCGTTGAAGCGGAACGTCGCGCCGAGGCTGTACCAGTGTTGAATCACCAGCGACGAAGCGACGTTGAAGAACGTCTGACCCTGCGTGATCGGATTCTGGTTGAAGGTATAACCGGTTTGCAGTGAGAGCCGCGGGCCGACCTGATACTGCACCCCTTGCGAGACGGAGAGAATGCTCTTCCAGCCTAGGCCCGCGACAGAACCGTCGGCATTGAACCCTTGTTGGCTGAAGCCGTCGGCGTTGGCATAGTCGAAATAGCGGAAGTCCGTAGCGAGGAGCCAACGCTCAAAGCCCGAGTATGCGAAGCCGAGCGTGGTGATCGATGGCAGGTCGAAGTTGTATCGAAAGAACGTCGGGTTACCGAGTTCGTCTTCCGAGTTCATCCGCACCGGTTCGAGCCATTGCGGGCTCTTGTAACTCACGCCGATTCGAATGTCGGCATCGGTGATGTAGTAGGTGCCGACTTGGAACCCGCCCCCCCAGGCCATGCGAGTGCC
>CAMCTH010000679.1 GCA_945877965.1 Planctomicrobium piriforme
GATCGAAGACTCCAGTTCGACGCGCAACAAAACGTACTCTGTGAGTAACGTGCAGATCGGCGGCGGAATCATTCCGGCCGGTGCGGCCGTCGACACGCCCGATCCGTCGCCAACGGTGGACGGCACGGTAGGCGCCGGAGAATGGAACCAGGTGCCGACGGCGTTCGACACGGGTGCGCGACCCGCGGCCGATCTGCAGTCGATCCTCCATTTCAACTTTTCCGAAGGCTCGGGCACGGCGACGGCCGACACCACCGGCAACGGCAACAACGGTCTCTTGGTGACGCCCATCGGTCCGCAATTCCGTTCGACTTCCGGAGTGTTCGGCGGCGCCTTGGAGTTCAACGGCACGACGGACTATGCCTGGTCTCAGGACTCGTCATTCGACGTCGGTACCAAAGGCTCGCTGAGCTTTTGGGTCAACATGGACGACGTCAGTCGGCGTAACGAATTCTTCGAAGGTCCCGGCAACCTCGGCCTGGAGTTCCAATATCGCGAGAACGGCAGCGGAGCGACCAAGGGGCAGTTCTACGGCACGCCGAACCACGCGATCGTCGGCGATACCGACGATTTTGCCATCCAGAGCGGCGGTGCGGCGGCGCTCGCCGGCACCTGGGTCAACCTGCAGTATTCGTGGCAAAAGCTCACCGCCACCACCGGCGAGATGCACCTGTATGTGAACGGCAGCGAAGTCACGTACCTGGCCGGCTCCGATTCGAACATCACCAATTGGACGAAGGTCGCTAACACGGCCCAGGCCTTCATGACCATGGGGCGCGACGCCTCGACGACGCCCGGTGCCACGAACTCGCGCTACTTCGACGGCAAGATGGACGATGTCGCCTGGTTCGACGTCGTGTTGACGTCCGGCCAGCGTAACGCCATCTATCTGGCCGGACCGACGCCCGTCATCCACAGCATCGATCAGATTCAAGCCACCGTCGGTCACGATCAGGTCTTCGACGCCAAGTCTACGAATCCGGCCAACGGGCATCTCGTCGCCTATTGGAATATGGACAACGCGCCGGGCACGAGCCTGGCAACGGGCAACGGCGGCACGACCGTCGCGCTGCACACGACGGCCGAAGGCACCGAAGCCCAGTTCCTGCCGACCGGCGGCAAGTTTGGCGGCGCGCTCGATTTCACGAACCCCGAATCGTACGCCACGTTCCAAGATCCGACGTTCGACGTCGCCGCCGAAGGTTCCGTCAGCCTGTGGCTCTTTATGCGCGACGGTCTGCGGCGGAACGAACTGTTCGAAGGACCCGGCGATTCCGGCTTCGAATTCCAATTCCGCGACACGACCAACGGACAATTCTACGGCTACGTCGACCGCGCGACCGGCAACACCGACGATCCGGCCATTCAATCGGGCAATGCCCGCAACAACGTCGGGGCCTGGCACAATCTCATCTACACCTGGAAGCGGACGTCTGCGACGGCCGGTGAATTGCGAATCTATATTGACGGCAGCGAAGTGACGTATCTCGCGGCGAACAATCAGAGCATTACCGGCTGGAACAACCTCGTCAGCACGGTCAACGGCCTGATGAAGATGGGGGGCGACCAAGGCGCCGCAACGCCCGATCGGTGGCTCGACGCCAAGGTCGACGACGTCGCGTGGTTCAACCAGGTCCTTTCGTCGGCGCAGCGTGCGGCATTGCAAGCCGGTAGCGTCGACAGCATCCAAGCAACCATCGGCCACGATCCCTTCTTCGACGCCAAAGCCGTCAACGCCGCCAACGGCCACCTGCTGGCGTATTGGAACTTCGACAACCCCGTCGGCACGACGGTCGTCGCGGGCAACGGCGGTACGCCGATTACGCTGAACCTGAACGTTCCGGCGGCCGCCGAAGGCGTGGCGTTCGACACCGTCGCCGGGCCGACCTTGCCCGGCACCGGCACCCAGATCAAAGCCGCGGCCTTCGACGGCAATTTCGATTTCATTCGGGTGACCGACTCCACAAGTCTCGACTTCAACAAACAGCAAGGGACGATCTCGTTCTGGGTGAACCCGACGACGCACGCCGTCGACAACACGTCGGCCGGATTCTCCAATCTGGTCGAAGATTCGAACGAGCAGATCAATGTCGGCATCTCGTGGCAGCAAGACGCCGGCGCCGCGATGGGCAACGCCGACTTCTATCGCCGCATCGTCTTCTCGCCGTTTGAAAACACGTCGTCGTCGAACCAGAACGTCATCGTCAGCAACACGCGGCTCACGTTCGGCCAATGGACGCACGTCACGGTCACTTGGGACTTCGCCACGCATTCGGCCGCGATCTACATCAACGGCGTGCTCGATTCGACGATCGTCAACAAGACGTCGAACCCGGCAATTTGGACCCAGGCGGCAAACAACACCGGCGATTGGATTTTCGGCGCCGACGGCAAAGCCGCGAGCGGTTTCTTTACCGGCGAAATGGCCGACATTGCCGTCTTCGGTTCGGCGCTCAACGCCGGTGCCGTGCAGTCGACGTATCAAAACGGCGCCGGAAACTCCGGCGGATTCGATCTCGCCGGAGTCAAGGCACGTTTCACTTGGGACGCCACCATGCTCTACGGCTTGATCGAAGACTATCCGGCCGGCGCGGCCAACTCCAACGGGCCGTTCTCGAACGTGCTCGTCGATCTGTATTACAACGGCACGCTCGTGACGTCGCTCGACGCCTCGCAACCGGGAAACAATGTTCCGGGCTCCGTCGTCGCCTCGGGCGGCGGCGGTGCGCGGTACGAATTCTCGATTCCTTTCGCGAGCATCAGCCCGACGTTCAATCCGGCCAACGGCGACTCGCTGACCTACAAGGTCCGCACGATCGACGCCGACGTGCCGGGCGCAGGCTTCGATAGCCGCGACACGACGCTCGGCTGGGTCACGGAACCGCCGCTAGCGGCCGACGGGTATCGACAACTCGATTTCGCGAAATCGGAAAACTTCTTCGGCGTCGGCGGACGCTTGACGTATGGAAACGTCGCCGACTTCACGCTCAATGCGGGCAACGGCGTCGACACGATCTCCGTCGTCGACTCGAAGCTCGCCGTGCCGGTCACCAACCCGACGAAGACCTTTACGATCAACGCCGGCGGCGGCAACGACGACGTCACGATCGCCTCGATCGATTCGGCGTTCCGTGCGGCGATCACGATCGACGCCGGCGCGGGCGCCGATGACCATGTGGCGATCGACGCTCCCCTGACGCTCGGCTCGGCCCTTTCGACCGGCAACT
>CAMCTH010000680.1 GCA_945877965.1 Planctomicrobium piriforme
GTCAGCGGTAAGGCGGCGACGAGTTGCGATTTTTCGCCCCAAGAATACGGCTGCAACGTTTCGCCGCGACGACGAACAATGCGGCCGACCGCGGCGTTCATGAACGGCTCCGGCCCTAGCAGCGACGCCAAGAACAAGCCCAGACCGAGCCCGACGCCGTAAACGGCGATGCCGTCGCCGACGACCGCCGCCGCGACGAGCGTGACCGACGCAACCGAAAGGTACGCGCCGCACAGCAGGCCGTGCGTCAGCATCGCCGGGCTGTCGGAATGGTAGAGCTTCATGATGAGCGTCTGCCGGCGCATCCAATGAAAGAAGCCGGCGAGCGTGCAGTCTTCGCGATTGACGAGCATCAGGCTCGGCGTGAAGTGGAGTCGCAGTTTGGCGCGACGCAGCACATCGCGCAACATCACGTCTTCGCAGAGGGCGCGACCGACGCGATCGCGATAGTCGGTGTCGCGCAGCACCGACGAACGGAGCGCGAGCGTGCCTCCCCAGGCGATGCCGTGCCAGTACATCGGCACGACCGCCCCGGCGTTCCACAGATACCGCACCGCGGCTCCCCACGAGATCGGTCGCGGGCGATACCAGCGATTGCCGCAAGCCGCGCCGACGCGAGGATCGGCGAACGGCGCGACCAACTCACGCAGCCAAGTGGAGTGCGGCACGACGTCGGCGTCGATCGTCGCGACGACGGCATAGCGTTCGTCGACCTGCGACCAGGCTTGCACCAACGCGGCACACTTCAGACCGCAGGTCGTCGGGCGATGCCGCAACGCTTCGATCCGCACGTTCGTCGCCCCATTCGCCGCGACGAGTTCGTGAGCGGCTTGCCATGCCTCGTCGGCCGGGTCGTCGACGACGATCAACACGTCGAACTGCGGATAGTTTTGATTGAGCAACCCGGTGAGGCAGTTGCCCAGCGAAGGGTCGGCCCCGCGCAGGCAAAGTATCACGAGCGCCGACGGACAATCGGCATCGGCGGGGATCGTGCGGCGCGCGGTCAGCAGGCGGAGAATGAAACCGCCGGCGACGAAGACGTGCAGCACCGCGAGGCCGGCGCCGAGATAGAACAACGCCTCGATGTAAGTGAGCGACATGCCGCGAACCGTCTCAAGGGGGCGGACGAGTCGTTACTTGGCGGCGGTAGCGGCGTCGGTGCCGACGTTACCCAGGCCGGCCGCGACGATCGACGACGGACGACGCTTGCCCCAACGGTCTTCCACGCCGTAGCGAATGAAGCGATGGACCATCGCCTCGTCGATTTCCGGGCAGGGGAGATCGGCCGTGAAGCGGGTTAAATTCGCCATGTCGAACCGCGGATCGGTCGTGGCGTACGAAGCGTAGATCGACATGACGGCGTAGCCTTCACGCTCGAGGGCCGTCATTTCTTCTTCCACCAACGGCTTGCCGCCGGTGAACTCCAATCCCGCCGAATTGTAGTAGCTGTCGACGTACGCAATGATCCGTCGCGGCGTCAGCGGCTGAAGCGGGGCCAGGTGATACGTCCCGCCGTGAGCCGCGGGGGTGAGGAACAACCGCGCCATCGCGGCCGCCACCCAATCGACCGGAATCACGTTCCGCAGTTCGTGGCCCGTGCAGTTCCAGCGGGCCTTCACGCGGCGGACGCCGTCGGCATCGGGCTCGATCTGCCGAATCACCGTGTCGATCATCTTCAGATAGAGATACAGCCCGTGATAGGTGCTCGTGTAGCCCGTGATCGAATCGCCGGCGACGACGGCCGGACGGTAGATCGTTAGTTGATCCAAGTCGGTCGACTGCCGGACGGTTTGCTCGGCCAGGAACTTGCTCTCTTCGTAGTCGTTGCGGAAACCCTGCCCGCAATCAAGTTCGCTTTCGAGGATCATTCCTTCGCGATTGCCGCAGACGTAGGCGGTCGACACGTAGTGCAAGTCGCGGAGCTTTTGCTCGCGGCAAAACTCCAGCAAGTTTTGCGTGCCATGCAAGTTAGTTTGCCACGGTTCGCCGCTGCGGTCGGGTCCGTAGAAGTCGAGGATCGCGGCATTGTGCAGGATGCGACTGCAATGGCGCGAGACCCAGGCGCGATCTTCATCGCTCAAACCCAAGCCGGGCTGCGTCACTTCCCCTTCGACGACCCGCGGCCGCGGCAACTTGCGACCGAGCGTGCGATCCCACATTTGCATGATCGCTTCGATGCGGTCGACGGCCAGTTCGCGTTTCGAGGGTCGTGCGACGACGCAAAGCGATTCACCTGCCAACGTCAGGTCGCGCAACAAGTAACGGCCGATCAGGCCCGTCGCCCCAGTCAACAGCGTGCAATGTTTCATCTAGTTTGATTCGCGCGATGTGTCGTAAAGATCGATGCAGGCGCTAGATACGCCCCAGGCGGGGAGCATCTCAAGATAATGCACCTATGCAGACGGCGTTAGGGGGCAATCGCCTGCGAACAGCAAAAATCCCACGATATTTTCGCTTTGCGCGCAAGTCCTTACCGCTTGCGCGATTGCGTCGGTAAGCGAACCCGTTCGTACGTGGTTCCCGTATGTTGCCAGAGGTAATGATCCCAGCCGGTCCAAATGGCCCAAATCCGCGGGTCCTCGACGATCATGCGATCCCCCGGCCGGGCAACTTCGCGGAAGTACTGCTCGAAGATGCGATGCGCCGGGGGTTGGGGGGCGTTGACGTTCGTCCAGTACGGCCCTTCGATCCCGTTCATGCGATAGGTCGTCTGCCCCGCGCTGCTGGGAATCATCACCGCCGTCGGGACGTTGGCCGAGTAGAGGCAGTGGCTGAGATAAGCGTCGAGCAGGCCGACGTAGTACAGCAACGGCGAGAAGAACAGCAGCACCCCGGCGACGAAACCCGGCAGGCCGCATTTTTGTCGCTCTTGGGGGATCGTGCTCTTCCATGTGACGACGAGCGTCGCCCCGACGACCGCCAGCGCCAAGTTCCACGGCCAGACCGACGTATTCCAATTGCCGTGCCGCTGCAACAGCCAGACCACGCCGCAATGCAGCAGGACCACGACGACGGCAGCCGCGCGACGACAACGGGGAAAACAGATCGCGATGCCTAGCGCGATCTCGACGCAGGCCATCGTCGCCGCGACCGTCGCGGAGTAGTCGGGCATGTTCGGCCAACTTGCCGGCGGAAAAATGCCTTGCCACAAGAACGGTGCGACGTCGTCGAAGTAACCGGGGCTGAGCAACTTGTGAAAGCCCGAGAAGAACCAGAGCGACGCGAG
>CAMCTH010000681.1 GCA_945877965.1 Planctomicrobium piriforme
CCGAACGACTCGCCGTACGAAGCGATCGTCGACCGCATCTTTGAGTTGGAGCGTTACGCCCAAGACGCGTTCGGCGACTACGGCTGGTGGCTGTTTGGGGCAGGGCCCCATTACAGTTATCAGTGGGACAAAGAAGCTCAGCGACACTACGCCGATCCGCGACGGTTCGAGTACCACACCTATCAGCGCGAGACGCAACTCTGGTGGAATTACTTGCGCTCCGGCGAGCGGAAGTTCTACGACTGGTCGTTCCCATCGGAGAATCATTGGGTCGACGTCGCCGTCTCGCATGTGCCGCTCAAATTCTCGACGACGTGGCGCGGCGGCACGCCGGGCGAGGCCTCGCTGCACTATGCGGCCGGCGATTGGAGCATCGACAGTCCGCTGCATTACGTTCGACATCACGACACCGGTGAGGCGTGGCTCCGGAGCGCCCCGCAGTTCTGGGCCTCGTATCATCGGACGCTCGAAACGACGACGCTCGCTTACTATCTGACCGGCGACGAACGCTACAACGACGTGGTCAACTTGTGGCGCGACTACTGGGGCGCGCTGGCCGGAGTCCGCAGCGACTCGGCCGACGTGCCGGCCCATCATCGCGAACAACTCTGGTGGCACATGCCGAAATCCAGCGAAGCGACGAAAACCTGGGCCGAGATGATTCGCGATTACGCTCCGTTCCAGTCCGGATCGAGACATCAGATGACGCTGTTTTTCAACCTGAGCACGCTCTACGAACATACGTGGGACCCGAAGATCGGTCAGGCGGCGCGCGAGTTTGCCGATGCCTATCTCCGACCCGAGGCTCCGAACGGGACGTGGCAATGCCAAGACCATCATCTGCCGGCCAACGCCGATAGCCCGATGCTGGCGCACTACTGGTCGTCGGCCCTCTGGAAGTACGCGCGGGCCACGAACGATCCGCGGATGCCGGGCGTCCTACAAAAATACTTTCGCGCCTGCGCCGAGGCCGACCCGTACGCCGGCGACGTCGGCATCTATTCCAATCAACAGATTGCCTGGGGTTGGTATTTCACGAAAGACCCGCGACACCTGACGGCGGCGCAGGCGGAGCTCGACGCCCTGTTGCCGCATGCCGAGCCGCTCGACAAACCGGAGGATCTAAATCGTCGCATCTACAATCCTTACGCGCCGATCAAGACCTTGGCCGCCGTGCCGCGGCTGATTGCCGTGCTCGCAGACGCCAAAAAGTCGGGCATGGCGCAACCGCCGACTCCGCCGCTCGATGTGCAACGAACTTGGATCGCGCTCCGTCGCGAGGGCGGCAAGCCGACATCGGGCGTACTATGGGGCTGGGACAAATCGCCGGCGATCGTCGCGGCCGACGACCGCACGATCGGCAAGCTCACGGAGACGGCCGAGCATCGCTCGCATCGCCAACCGTTCGATCGCGCACTCCCGGGCTATCGCGTCTATCGCAATGCGTTCGTCGTCGACGACGCGAAGGGCGACGACTGGATCTTCGTGCGCCCGAAATTGGAAACGGGGATCGTCGAACTCAACGCGGCGATACGACCAATATGGTGCTGGGGGGGCGAAGCGATTCGAATCGAGCCGCGGCAAACTTGGTTTTGGCGACGCTCGGCCGACGCGCCGGCGACGCTGTCGCTCGAATCGGCGCAACTTGCGACGATCATCGTCCGCCACAACGATCAAATTCTCACCCCCAAAATCATCAAAACGATTGCGACGTACTCGCTGGAAGGAATTCCGACCGACGCGATTCTTGCGATCACCACGACGGGCGAACGGGCCGTTTGGTTTCGCTTTCACGACCTCGCCCCGGCCGCGGCTTGGGTGGCCGCGACGTCGCCCGGCGATAACGCTTCGCCCCCTGCGCCGCCGGAGAAGCTGAGCCCCGTCCATCCGCGCGACTCGGCCGATCTGACGCAGACGTTCGTCGAAGGCCGATTCGGCCAAGGCTTGCTCATCGTCCCGACGCGGGAACTGCAGATTCCCGATCAACTCGTCGCCGCCGACGGGACGGTGCGTCGGCTGAGCGATCAACGTCAAGGGACGATCGAGTTTTGGATTCGACGACTGTGGGACGAACGGCTCGCGCCGGTTTCATTGCAGCCAATCATGTCGGCCGGTTCGCTCTTCGCGCCGTTTCCGGGGACGCTGCCGTTGGGGGAATGGGCTCATGTGGCGGTCGTGTGGCATCCGATTCCCGACGATGAAACCGGTCGCAGCTTGGTGCATCTCTACGTCGACGGCGTCGACTACGGCAACTATCGCAGCATCTATTGGAAAGGCTATGCCCAGCCGCCGACGTTTGGCGGCGACCGCGAATGGCTCAAACAATTCACCATTCGCGGCTTGCCGGGGATGCCGTTCGTGATCGACGACGTTCGAATTTCGACGACGCCTCGATATCTCAACACGAAGCTCGACTTCGGCCGGAGTCAGACGTTTAATCCCGATCGGTTCGACGTGCCGCAGACGGCGGCCGAATTCGATCCGTCGAGCGTCTTGGTGTTGCCGCTCGACGGCGACTTGCAGGGGACGACGCTCGATCGGGCTCCGATCGCGGCAATGTTGAAATTAGAAAAGCGATAACGCGACGAGCTACTGCCAGTCTAGTTGCGTGCGACGGCCAACTGGCCGCAGCCCGCGGCAATTTCGATTCCGCGGCGACGGCGAATGCTCACTGGAATACCGCGTTCGCGTAGTCGGTCGCGAAAGCGACTCAATGCCGCGCCGGCGGTCGGTTCGCCGTCGTAGTCTGCGATCGGATTGACCGGGATCAGGTTCACTTGCGCCGGTATGCCGGTCAGCAAGTCGGCGAGGGCCGCGGCTTGATCGGGCGAGTCGTTCCGGCCCGCGATCAGCGTCCACTCAAAGAAGATTTTCTTGTCGAGCTTGTTCGTGTAGTAACGGCACGCGGACATCAATTCGTCTAACGGCCAGGCCCGTGCCGTAGGGACGATCGCCAGTCGCTCAGCCTGAGTGGCCGCATGGAGCGAGACGGCCAACGAAACGTCGCGTCGTTCGTCGGTCAGGCGAATGATGCCCGGTATGACGCCGACGGTGCTGAGCGTGATTTGCTTCGCGCCGATCGCCAACCCGCCGGGGTCGCGGAGGATGTCGATCGCATCCAGCACCGCAACGTAATTCAGCAGCGGTTCGCCCATCCCCATCAACACGATGTTGCTCAGATATCGTCCCGGTTCCCGCACATGCCTGGGCAAACTC
>CAMCTH010000682.1 GCA_945877965.1 Planctomicrobium piriforme
TTGCCGCACTCGCTTGGCCGAGGCCTATGCCTCGGCCGATTTCGTTTTGGCCGAAGGGTGCTTTCCCGCCGACCGATGTGACTTGCGAGTCGGCGAAGCGCTCACCGGGGCACGTCGCGGCGGCGACTTGGCGACGTTGGCCGAGCGGCTCGATCTGCCGCGCGTGATCGTGCTCGACGCGGCTCAGGCGGTCGACTGCCGAATTCCTCCGCGTCCCGATGCGGTCGACGGCGTGATCCTCGACGGCGTGGCCGATGCCGGGCAGTTCGCGCGGATCCAAACTTGCATCGAAGGGGTCTGGGGTGTGCCGGTCTTGGCGGCGCTCGAGCGCGACGAAGGACTCCGACAGCGGCTCGTCTCGCTCATTCCCGGCGCTCCGGTGCCGAGCGAAGTAATCGCCACGCTCGCCGCGCGGATGAGCGACTACATTCAATGGAACACGTTGTGGGCGATCTCCGACAGACCGACGTTACCGCAGCCGACCGCGCCGGTCGTCGAGCGGTTCAACGTCCTCAAGCCGCCGACGATCGCGACCGCCTACGATGCCGCCTTCAGCGGTTACTTTGCCGATGCGCTCGAACAGTACGAAAAGCTGGGAGCCCGAATCGTCGATTTCTCGCCGCTCAACGACGAGTCGCTGCCGGACGACGTCGACGTTGTGCTGATCGGCTGCGGCCGGCCCGAGGCGCATGCCGAGCAACTCGCGGCCAACCACTGCATGCTCTCGGCCCTGCGCGACTTTGCGCGGCGCGGCGGTTACATCTATTCCGAAGGGGGCGGCACCGCGTATTTGTCGCGAACGCTCACGCTCGAAGACGGCCGCGATTATCCGCTGGTCGATGCCTTGCCGCTGGCGGCGACGCTCCGCGAAGAGCCCGAGCATCCGTGCCCGGTCGAGTTCACGGCGCGGCGCGATTGTTTGTTCGCACCGGCCGGCACGACGTTACGCGCCTATCGCGGCGGCCGCTATCAGTTCACGGCGCAAGAGCCGAGCGTAGCGATCGACCAAGAGTTGGCCGAAGATTGGTACCGCCACGGTAATACGGTCGGCGGTCGTTTGCAGTTGCACTTCGCTGCGCAGCCGGTGCTCTTGCGCGGCCTCTTCTCGCGTCCCTCCGCGGGTCGCGCAGGCTATGTGAACGTCGGCTGACCGACGTACAGATCCAACACGCGGCTCTGCACTTTGATGGCCCGGAACAGACGGAAGATGTCGTCTTCCGAGAATTCCTTAGGATTCTCGCGGGCCATCGCTTCGAGCTCTTCCGTCATGGCGGCATGTTGATCGGTGATCGCTTGCAGGCGCAGTCCGGTGCGAGTCCAGATCTCGCGCAAGCGATCTTCCACGTCGAGTTCGTTAAAATCCTCGACGGCGTTCGACAGTAACAGGCAGAGCCGCGCGACGTCGCGCGGCAACGCGTCGGGCTGAAGCTGCTCGATCCGCGATGCCAGCTCTTGGCAGGTCATCATCAGTCACGTCCTTCGGGGTCGCACGGAGGTCGAAATCAAAGATGAGAATCAGCGGTGCGACGCGGCAAGACGTCGCGAGCAACCCGCCCGGCGCGTTGCCGGACGACGCCGCACGGTTCAGGCAAGTCGAACGGTGCGGGCAACAGAAACCCTAGGTTAAAAACGAGGGCCGCGCCGCCGGGCCGCACAGATTTTTGCACTCGCCGACGTCCTCGGCTGGCGACACGGCGTTACAACCGGACCGGCCGTTAATCGCGCTCCGGCACTCTCGGGAAATGCCCTAACTCAGCAACAGTGCAATCAGCAGCGCCGCCCCGACGGTCGTCTCGAATAGCCCCGCCATTTGTAACGAGCGCGGGTCGCTTTCCGTCAGCAGTCGCCGAATTTGCTCGGGAAACAGGCTCAGCGCGAACCCTTCGAACAGTAGCAGCGTCAGAGCCGCTACGGTGATCCAACGTAACGGGTCCATGCCAAGGTGCCTCGGGCTGCGTTCCGTGCGGGGGCCGATTGCAGGCAGGGCCCGCGGCTCGCTATAATCCGCGTTTCCCTCCACTCGAATCATCATGGCATGGCCCTTCTCGGCGTCAATATCGATCACGTAGCGACGCTCCGTCAGGCCCGCCGCACCTACGAGCCCGACCCGGTGTGGGCTGCCGCGCTCGCCGAACTCGGCGGGGCCGACGGCATCACGCTGCATCTGCGTGAAGATCGTCGCCACATTCAGGATCGCGACTTGCGGTTGATGCGCGAGACCGTCACCGCCGTGAAGCTGAATCTCGAAATGGCCTGCGCGGCCGATGTGCTCCGGATCGCGTTGGAAGTGAGGCCCGACCAAGTGACGCTCGTCCCCGAGAATCGCCAAGAGGTGACGACCGAAGGGGGACTCGACGTCGTCGGTCAAAAGTCGCGCGTCGGCGAGATTATCAAGACTCTGAAAGACGCGGGCATCGAAGTCAGCTTGTTTCTCGACCCGGATGCGCGGCAGATCGCGCTCGCGAAGGAACTGCAAGCCGACGCCGTCGAACTGCATACCGGCTGCTATGCCTTGGCCAAAGCGGGCCGCGCTCGCGAAGCGGAGTTGCAGAAGCTGCAGACCGCCGCGGGCGAGATCGTCGCCGCGGGACTGCTGTTGCACGCCGGCCACGGTTTGAACTATCAGAACGTCGGTCCCGTCGCGACGTTGCCGCAAATGAACGAACTGAACATCGGCCACAGCATCGTCGCTCGGGCCGTCATGGTCGGCTTCACCCAAGCCGTCCGCGAAATGAAACAACTGATTTCGTAAACGAATTTGTAGGGAACGCCCTCTGCGGCGTTCCGAAACCACCGCGACCATCGGTCGCGGCTTTATGAAAGAATGAATATGGCCACCAAAGGCGAAGCGTACGCCGGACTCTCCGTCGCAATCACCACTCCGTTCAAGAACGGCGAGATCGACTACGGCAAACTCCGCGAACAACTCGAGTTCCAGATCGCCGCCGGCACCGTCGCCGTCTGCCCCGCCGGAACGACCGGCGAATCGCCGACGCTGACCCACGACGAAAACGAACGCCTCGTCGCCGAGACCGTGCAAATCGCCGCGGGCCGCCTCAAGGTGATGGCAGGCACCGGTTCGAACAGCACGGCCGAAATGCTCCGCATGTCGAAGCGGGCTCAAAAAGACGGCGCCGATTCGCTCCTCGTCGTCGCGCCGTACTACAACAAGCCGACGCAAGAAGGCTTTTATCAACACTACAA
>CAMCTH010000683.1 GCA_945877965.1 Planctomicrobium piriforme
GGAATCGAGAACACGCAAGACCTGCTCGACGACCTGGCCCAGGCTCTCGCGCAACTCTAAGGCGTCGCCATGCCGCGTTATCTGACGATCGCCGCCGCGCAGAGTGGGCCTATTTCGCGAACCGCCTCGCGCGCCGAAACAGTCGCTCGACTCGTCGAACAAATGCGTGACGCACGTTCGCGCGGGGCGGAACTCATCGTCTTCACCGAGTGCGCGCTGACGGCCTTCTTCCCGCACTGGTGGATCGACGACGAAGCGGAACTTGATTCTTGGTTCGAGCGCGACTTCCCGAGCCCCGCGACGCAGCCGCTGTTCGACGCCGCGGCGGAACTCGGCATCGGCTTTTGCCTCGGCTACGCCGAAATCGCCTTCGAAGCGGGTCGCAAGCGTCGCTTCAACACCAGCGTCCTCGTCGATCAAACGGGCCGCATCGTCGGCAAGTACCGCAAGCTGCATTTGCCGGGGCATGAAGATCATCGCCCGCACAATCCGTTTCAAAATCTGGAGAAGCGATACTTCGAAGTCGGCAATCTCCCGCTGGGCACCTGGCGCACGCTGGGCGGCATCGTCGGCATGTGCATCTGCAACGACCGCCGCTGGCCAGAAACGTTTCGCATGCTCGGTCTCGGCGGAGCCGAGTTGGTGCTAGTCGGCTACAACACGCCGGACCACATTCCGGAACATCCCGAGATGGATCACCTCGTCGACTTTCACAACCGCTTGTGCCTGCAAGCCGGTGCTTACCAAAACGGCTGCTGGGTCGTCGGCGTCGCCAAGGCCGGCACCGAAGAAGGCGTGAGCCAGATGGGGCAAACGTCGATCATTGCGCCATCGGGCGAAGCCGTCGCGATGAGTTCCACGCTCGGCGACGAATTGGTGATCCATCGCTGCGACTTGGATTTGGTGAAGCCGTACAAGGAATACATCTGGAACTTCGCCCGCAACCGCCGCCCCGAATTCTACGGCCCGATCACCGATCAAGCCGACGCGACGCCGCCGCAGTAGCACCGTCGCCGGCAATTTGCAGGCCGGCTTGAGGCGCAGCCGCGCATCGTCGATACTGCGGCCATGTCGCAACCCCTCACGCTGCTCATCGAAGCCGGTTATCCGATCATTCTGATCGAGACGACCGATGAAACTTTCGCCGCCACGCAAGTCGCCCGCGCGGCAAACTTGCTGGCTCGCCCCCTCTACGACTGGTCGCTCACCGGCGGTATGGTCACACGCATTCCGCACGCGGGCACGACCTCGATCGGCCCCGGCTCGGCGAAGGCCGCTCTGGAACACGTTCGCAAGTCCGGCGGGAACGGGCTCTACCTTTTCCGCGATCTCGTACCGCATTGCAAAGATCCGTTCGTGGAACGGCTACTCAAAGATGCCTACGCCGCCGCCGATCGTTCCGGCGGCACGATCTTGCTGCTCGAGTCGGGCGTCGTCTCCGAGACGTTGCGACGCATTTCGGTCAGCTACGAAATCAAGCCCCCGGACCTCAAAGAACTCGAACAGATCGTCAAAACGACGTTCACGCGGCTACACCGCGAGTCGCTGTACGAAATCACATCGCTCGTCACCCAACAGCAGTTCGATCAACTCGTCCGCACGCTCAGCGGTCTCTCACGCTCGGAAGCGGCCCGCGTGACGGCGACGGCCGTGCTCGACGATCATGTGCTCGATGCGGCCGATTTGCCGCTGATCGTCGAAGCGAAACGAACTCTGCTCGGAGCCCGCGGCGTACTGGAGACGATCGGCGTCGACTTTTCGATCGACGACGTCGGCGGACTCGGCAACCTCAAAGCGTGGTTGGCTCAACGGCGCGCGGCGCATTCGCGCCAGGCCCGCGAGTTCGGCCTCGATGCTCCGCGCGGTATGCTGCTGCTCGGCGTGCAAGGTTGCGGCAAGAGCTTGTGCGCCAAGGCGGTCGCCGCCGATTGGAACCTGCCGCTCCTGCGACTCGACCCGGGCGTGCTCTATCAACGATTCGTCGGCGAAAGCGAACGGACTCTGCGCGACGCGCTGGCGCAGGCCGAGGCAATGGCCCCCGTCGTCCTGTGGATCGATGAGATCGAGAAAGCGTTCGCTTCGTCACACACCGACTCGTCCGACGGCGGACTCTCGCAACGGATGTTCGGCACGTTCTTGTCGTGGCTGCAAGATCATCGCTATCCGATCTTCACCGTCGCTACGGCCAACGACGTCTCGGCCCTGCCGCCGGAACTGTTGCGCAAAGGTCGCTTCGACGAGGTGTTCTTCGTCGATTTGCCGAACGCGGCGGCTCGGGAGAAAATCCTGGCGGTCCATTTGCAGCGGCGCAAACGGGATCCGCAGCAGTTCAACACGCTGCATATTGCGACGGCCATCGAAGGATTCAGCGGTGCGGAGATCGAACAACTTGTCGTGGCGGCCATGTACGACGCCTTTGCCGCCGAGCAAGAACTGCGCGAGGAGCATTTGCTGCGCGCCGCCTCGCGAACACGCCCCTTAGCCGTCCTCGCCGCCGAACGCATCGCCGAGCTACGAGATTGGGCGCAAAACCGCTGCGTTGCGGCCGACGGTTAAACGGCTTGCGAACGAGATAACTTCTCGGACAATGGTCGTCTTCCATTCATCTCTCGTCGCTCAACGGTTGTCGTGCCATGACTTTTGCCGATCGTCTCTCTGCCGCGTGTCGTCGTTTGGGGAACCCGGTCGTTGCGGGGATCGATCCACGGTTCGAGCAGCTTCCTGCGCCGCTTACCGCCGGCATCGATCCGAAGAATCGCGCGGCCGTCGCTACGGCTTATGCTCGTTTCGGCTGCGAGTTGGTCGACGTCGTCGCGCCGCTGGTGCCGGCCGTGAAGCCGCAGATGGCGTTCTTCGAGCAACTCGGCGTCGAGGGAATGGCGGCGTTGAAGCAGATCGTCGACTATGCCCACCGCGCGGGCTTACTCGTGATCTTGGACGGCAAGCGGCAAGACATCGGCACGACCGCCGAGGCGTACGCCGACGGACTGCTTGGGGCCGACAGTCCCTGGGGGGGCGACGCGCTGACGATCGGGCCTTATCTCGGTCGCGATAGCTTGGAACCGTTCGTGAAGACGGCCGTCGCGCGCGAGGCGGGCCTATTCGTATTGGTGAAAACCTCGAACCCGGGCAGCGGGCAGTTCCAAGATCGCAAACTCATTACCGACGACGGTGCCGAACCGACGACTCTGTATCGGCAT
>CAMCTH010000684.1 GCA_945877965.1 Planctomicrobium piriforme
ACCCGCGCAAGGCACTGGGACCGGGGAAGGATCGCGTCAAGATTCTCGAAGACACCGACGGCGACGGGGCCGTCGATAAGGTGAAGATCTTTGCCGATGGACTGAACATCCCCTCGGGCATTGCGGTCGGATACGGCGGCGTCTGGGTCGCGAACGCGCCCGATATTTTGTATTATCCCGATGCTAATCATGACGACGTCCCCGACGGCCCGCCGCAGGTGGTCGTCACCGGCTTCGGCCGCGACGACACGCATGAGTTACCCAACTCGCTGACCTGGGGCCCCGACGGTTTTTTGTATGGGCTGAACGGCGTGTTCAACCCGGCGAAGATCGTGCAGAACGGCAAGACGTTCGAGTTCACCTGTGCGATGTTTCGTATCCATCCGCGGACACGCGAGTTCAGCCTGTTCTGCGAAGGGACGAGCAACCCTTGGGGGATCGCCTTCAACGACGTCGGTGATGCGTTCGTCAGCGCCTGCGTCATCGACCATCTTTGGCACCTCACGGAGACCGGCTACTACCATCGGCAGGGCGGACCGTATCCGCCGTTCACTTGGAAGCTCGACTCGATCGTCGACTACAAACACCAGATGGCGGCTTACTGCGGCCTGCACTGGTTCGACAGTGATGCTTATCCCGAGCAGTATCGCAAGAAACTGTACATGGGGAACCTGCACGGCAGCTGCATCAACGTCGATCGGCTGGAAAAGAACGGCGCGACGTACAAAGGCAAACCCGAAGGCGATTTCCTCTCGGCGAACGACGTTTGGTTCATGCCGATCACGCAAAAGACCGGCCCCGACGGCTGTTTGTATATTTTGGATTGGTACGATCGCTACCACTGTTATCAAGACGCCAACGCCGACCCGGCGGGTGTCGATCGCCTGAAGGGCCGACTGTATCGTGTTCTTTACAAGAACACGCCGCGGGCCCCGAAGTTCGACCTGCACGAAGAGACCGACGATCAACTGATCGAACGCCTCAAGAGCCCAAATATTTTCTATCGCGATCTGGCTCAGCGACTGTTGGCGGAACGGAACGACGAGGCAACGCGCAAGAAGCTAGAAGCAATCTTCTTTGATCTTTCGGCGCCGCCCTCGACGCGGATGCACGCCTTGTGGGCGATCTTGAGCAGCGGCACGCCGAGCGTTCCCTTTCTCGGCAGCCTCATGACGGATCATGATCCGACGATCCGCGCCTTGGGTGCGCGCGCCTTGGGTAACACCGGGCTCGCCGGCATGGACATCCTGCAACAGTTGCCGAAGCTGGCGATCGACGCCGATCCGATTGTGCGGCTGCAGGCCGCCATCGCCGCGCCCAAGCTGGCGGGCACCGATGCCGTCAAACTCTTGCTCGATAGTGCTGCCAGAGACTTCGACGATCCCAACTCGTTAAACTCGCACATCGTCTGGCAAAATCTTTATCCGCTCTTAAGCCGCCACAAGGATCAGGTGCTGGCCCGGTTTAGTTCCCCGCAACACGACGGTGCGAAGCTCTCGATGCTCCTGCCGCACGTCGTCAACTGGTTGCTTGCGCAAGGAGAATCGGGAGCAGCAGACGTCGCTCAACTGGCCTCGCGACTACTGCAAGTGGACGAGACGGCGGCCCTCGCGGCGACGACCGTCCGGCACTCTAGCAACCAAGCCGGTCCTTGTCTGACGATTATTTACGACAAGTTAGCCGGCGGCGAACTCACCGGCAATCGAGAAGCCGCGTTACGCAAGGTTCTGGAGCCGCAGTTAATCGCTTCGCTCAACTCTCCTACCCATCGTTCGGCCCAGGCAGCCTATGTGCTTTGTCACTGGCAAAGTCCGTCCGCGATCGAGTTCGTGAAAAAGACCGTCCGCTCACCCGTCGGGACGCACGGCGTCGACGACAAGGTTCGCCTAACGGCCCTCGCCGCCTGGGCGACTTCGCGTGATCCCGAACTCTTGACCTCGATTTCAGAACTAGCAACTTCGCCGGCGAAACAACTCGTGCCGCTCCGACGTCGCCTGTTCGACGTTCTCGCCAAATACGACGAGCCGAGCGTGGCGACGCACGTGCTCGCGATGTATCCGCAACTTGAAAACGATCTCAAACCTGCGGCCGTCGAGTTGCTTACCAGCCGCGTCGCCTGGAGCAACGCGCTAATTGATTCCATTGCGGCCGGTAAGCTCAGCAAAGACGCCGTGAACGTCAACCAGATCGGCAAGCTGTTGAAGAGCGGCGACAAGAAGTTGGCGGCCCGCGTCGAGAAGACTTGGGGCAAACTGCGAACCGATCGCAACCCGCAACGCGAACAAGTCGTGGCCGACATGAAGAAACTACTTGTTGGGTCGAAGGGAGACGCGGTCCGCGGGCAGATCGTCTACATGAAACTCTGTGGGCAATGCCACAAGCTGCACGGCACGGGGCAAGAGGTCGGTCCCGACATCACGGTCAACGGTCGTGCGTCGTTCGAGCAACTTTTGAATAACGTCTTTGATCCGAGCTTGGTGATCGGTAATGCCTATCAGGCCCGGACGGTCGTGACGGCCGACGGTCGCGTGCTGACCGGGTTGCTCGTCGAAGACAATCCGCAGCGGATCGTGCTCAAGCTGCAAGGAGGCAAGCTCGAAACGATCGCTCGCGGCGACGTCGAGGAGATGGAAGTGAGCAAACTTTCGTTGATGCCCGAGGGGGTCGAAAAGCAACTCTCGCCGCAAGAGTTGATCGACCTGTTCGCGCTGCTTAAGCTCGACAAATCGCCGACCGATCCGCAATCGCAAACACTCCCGAACTTTTTGGAATTGAAATAGCATGAAGTCGCATCTCGCTCACCTCGTGTTCTGCACGACAATCTTGTTCGCCGCCGAATCATTTGCCGCCGAACCCGTAAAGACGCCGGAAAAGAAGGCGGAAGGTCGCGGCGGGCCGGCGGCCGATCAAGCGAAGCTCAACTTGTGGGAAGGTTCGCCGCCCCTCTCGCAAGGGACCGAGCCGAAAGATCAATGCTGGCTCTGGCTCTATCCGGCCCCAGCCGAGAAGGCGACCGGCGCGGCCGTCGTCGTTTGCCCCGGCGGCGGTTACGGCGGGCTCGCGACCGGGCACGAAGGAGACGCCGTCGCCAAGTGGTTCAACGAGCGCGGAGTCAGCGCGTTCGTGCTGAAGTATCGCCTCTCGCCGTATCGTCATCCGGTGCCGATGCTCGACGTCCAGCGCGCCATCCGACTGGTTC